>NZ_QNRR01000021.1 GCF_003315205.1 Roseimicrobium gellanilyticum
TGACTACTGACTACTGACTACTGACTACTGACTACTGACTACTGACTACTGACTACTGACTACTGACTACTGACTACTGACTACTGACTACTGACTACCGATTCCCCTTTCCCCATCACATCCGTCATGGCACTTTGGCCACATGAAAGCCAAGCCGATTCCCCAAGGATACGAAGGCGCGACGCCCTACCTCATCTGCAAGGATGCAAGGGCGGCAATTGAGTTCTATAAGAAGGCCTTCGGAGCGATTCTGGAATACCAGCTTCACATGCCGGATGGAAAGGTGGGGCATGCGGAGATCGAGATCGCGGGCGGCACGGTGATGCTGGCCGATGAATTCCCCGACTGGAAATGTCTGAGCCCGGTGACGATTGGCGGCTCGGGATCATCCACAATGATCTACGTGGAAGATGTGGACGCGCTCTTCCAGCAAGCGGTGGCTGCAGGCGCGAAAGTTCTGCAGCCACTGGAAAATCACTTCTACGGTGATCGCACCTGCAAGCTGGAGGATCCCTCAGGACACGCGTGGATGTTCTCCACTCACTTCGAGGATGTCTCCCCTGAGCAGATGCAGCTCCGGCTCAATGCGATGTGCCAGCAGGCCAGCTGATGAAGCCACCGACACGGATTCTCCTCAGTCTCGTAGGGGTGGCGGTTCTTGCGTATGTCATCGAGCGCCTTCCTGCTCGCAGGTCCTTTGCGCAATTGCGGCAGCATGCGCAAATCTACGATTGGTCTACGCCGGAGTGGGTTCCTGAGAAGTATGCTCCGCTGCTGCCGTTTGCATTTCCACAGACCATCGCACTGCAAAGCAAGCCCTCGGATCCGAAGGCTTTCACCTCAGCGCTTCGACGCTTGCGCAAGGTTACCACGATCTGGCTCTACTCCGAGGACGTGGGTATGGAGGTCTATGAGGCGCTCGGTTTCATACGCGGGGTAAGGGCTCTCAAACTGCACAACCTTCCCTCTGATGCGGCGTTCCAGTGCTTCACCCAGTTTGAATCCGTCGAGCATCTCACCCTCTTTGAAGCCCATGTCACTGACGACAGCCTTCCCCACCTCGAGAAGTTTCAAAAAGTGACCGAGCTCGAAGTATGCCTGACGAAGATTTCCACCTCGGTGGCGGAATCCGCGCTGAAACTGCCCAGGCTCGCCGATTTCCGCTATGCGCATAGTTCCGGACAGCACTTTAAGTTCAGCACCCAACCCGAAGCCATGTTGCGGGCAGCCCGGCCCGGGCTCGCGATTTCTTGGGAATAACATCGACAAACACGTCGTTGAGATTCGTCACGCACGTTCCTTCTCATCCTCTATCAAATTGAAACACTGCAGGACATCAAACCCTGGACCAACCGGCTCATCATTGGAACGTGCGTGGTGATGCACTTCGCCCTCGCGCTGGGTGAAACAGACGAGGCAACCGCAAGGGCGAGCAGGTGGACAGATGACACTCACGGATGCATGAGGATCAGCGAGCCCTCCTTCATCAGATCATACAGCGCCATGAGGTCCGCATGGCGCAGGCTCAGGCAGCCCCAGGTGAGATCCTGCGGGCCATCCGGCCAATCGCTGGCCCAGCCATGAATGCCCACGCCGCCACCAAGGCTCGTCTTTGCAGGTGGCATCTTTCGTACATTCGTGGCTGAGACGATGGCCGCACACTGACTGGCGGTGATGCGCCCTTCGGCAAGCGCGGTGCGAGCGTCGTTGGCATTGGGATAGCTGATGCGTATCCACGCCTTTCCAAGGTATTCACCATACTCTCCCTCGAAGGGTCCCTTCGCCTTTTGGCTGATGCGGTACTCCCCTTCCGGCGTGCGATTGTCCCCTTCGCGTCTCTTGGGGCCGATGGGGTCCTGACTCAGGGCGATGGGAAAGAAGCGTACAAGCTTCCCCTTGCGGAAGAGATACAGCCGGTAGTCACGCTTCATCGCGATGAAAACCTCCGGCTCACGTACAGGCACGAGGAGCTTGCGATGGTCGCGGATGAAGGTGGAAGGGGTGACGGAAACCAAAGCCGATGGCGTGTTCGGCGCCTCCGCAGGTGCCGCAGGTGCGTCTGCGAGTTGGATTCCCAGGATGAGTTGTGTGGGTGTGTCTCCTTCCGCTTTGGCAATGACACCGATTCGCTGGCGTCTCTTGACGAGATCTCCCACCTTGGCCCGGCACTCACCCACGCCGCGATACACGGAGGTGACGGTGCGCAGCATCCCGTTCTCCAAGAAGCGATGCTCAATCTCCAGCACCTGCCCGCCTGGCGAGTCACTGATGACACTCACCACGCCACTCGCGATGGCGTGCACAGGCTGGCCTGCATCCGTGGCTCCACCGCCTTTGCCGTTCCATGTTTCACTGGTGATGCCCAGTTGAGGACCTTCATGAGCTGAGGGCTCTTCTGGAACAACATTCCATCCTTGATGGTAGCGGCGGGTGGCCTTGTCACGATACGTGCCCTTTCCATTCACATCGCCGACGGGAAAATCAAAGCCGTCGCAGAGCGTGGAATCCAGCAACAAGGAAACACGCGGCACCTCGTGAAGTACATCCGTCGCTGCCAGCGGTGGCGTGGCGGCAGGCGCGCCCGGTGAGGGCGCGTGCTCGGAAGCATTCACAAGCGCTGCTCCTAGCGACCACAGTATCCAGAAGCGCAGGGGAAGCAGGAACCGCATGACTGGGACTGGAAGTGCGTGCGCGCTTGGCTATTCAGAATTCACTCCGCCCAAGCGGGTGCAGGCGCGGTGAATTCCACGCGCTCACGTGTCAGCGGATGCACGAACTGGATGCGCGAGGAGTGCAGGCAGAGCGGCGCGTCCTCAGGTTCGTGAGTCTGGGTGTCTCCGCGCTGGATGCCAGACAGATAGGCCTGGTCACCGAGAACGGGCCAGCCGAGGTGCGCGAGGTGGAGGCGAATCTGATTGGTGCGACCGGTAAGTGGCCGGGCCTCCAGGAGCGCGGTGCCATCGTCATCACGGCGCAGGACCTTGAACTCTGTGCGCGACTGCCTGCCATGGGCATCATCCACCTCACGGGTGCCCATGGTTCCTGACTCATTGCCGATGGGTGCATCACAAGCAAAGGCGTCCTGCTCCGGATGACCCTGCACGCGGACGAGGTAGAACTTCCCCACCTCGCCAGCCGTGAACTGGGGCTGCAGTTTCCCGGCGAAATGTTTGGTGCGTGCATACACCATGACTCCGCTGGTATTCGCATCCAGCCGATGGGCCTGGCGCGGCTTCTGCGGACGATACACCTCATGGAGGATGTGGCGGAGCGTATTGCGATTGAAGCGGCCACCGGGATGCACAGGCAGTGGTGCCGGCTTGTTCAGCACAATGATGGCCTCGTCCTCGTGCAGAATCTTGATGTCGGCATTTACATCCGGCTCGGTGATTTCTCCGAGCACATGGAGATAGCGCTGGCCTCCGTACACAACCTGTGTGGGTGACACGGGCTCATGGTCTGCATTCAAGACACGGCCTGATTCACATGCGGCGATCCATGCTTCGAGACTTACAGGTACGACCAGACGTGCCAGAGCCTCCGCCAGCGGCATGCCATCGCAGACTGCGGGAATGTTGAAGGGACGCAGATTCTCATACGGCGCGCTTCCAGGTAGTGGCGAGGTAAGCTTTGCAATCGCCTCCTGCCGGCGCGCGATGTTTTCCTGCATCTTATCCGCTGGCTCCTTAAAGCAATACGGACAGGACTCATTCACCACATAGCGCGTGTCCTGCTGGTCCTCCTCGCTCAAGGGCGTCTGGCATTGGAAACACTGGGTAGACTCCGTCTCTTGCAGCGCCGGGTCCACGCCCACTCGCTGGTCAAAGACAAAGCACTCGCCATCGTAGTGATCGGCGCCGCACTCCTCAAAATACTTCAGGATGCCGCCGTCGAGTTGCAGGATGTGCTTGAAGCCTTCGCGCTCCATGAAGGGCCCTGCCTTTTCACAACGGATGCCGCCAGTGCAGAACATCACCACGGGCTGATCCTTCATCCCCTCTGGCAGCTTGCGCACCGCGTCGGGGAATTGCTTGAAGGTATCAATGCCAATCGGCAGGGCGTTCTTGAATGTGCCGAGCTTCACCTCGTAGTCGTTGCGCGTGTCCAGCAGCGTCACAGGACGGCCTTCGTCCAGCCACTGCTTCAGCTCTTTGGCCTGGAGCTTGGGAGAGGTGCGCAGAGCGGGGTTGATGCCCTCCACCCCGAAGGTGATGATCTCCTTCTTCAACCGGACCAGCATGCGGCGGAAGGGCTGGTGATCCGTCTCGCTGTACTTCGGTGTGAGGTCTGCGAGACCCGGCAGTGAGCGCAACTCGGCCAGCAGCGACTCGATGCCCGGAGCCTCGCCAGCAATGAAAAGGTTGATGCCTTCCGGGCTCAGGAGAATGGTGCCCTTGAGATTCCAGCCCTTGCATTTGGCAAGCAAATGAGTGCGCAGCTCACGCAGGTCCTGCAAAGGGGCGAACTTGTAGGCGGCGATGTTCTGAATCGAAAGGGTGTCTGGCATAGGGAACTTGGCGGGGACCGCTCCACACGGGAGGGACCGGTAGCCTAGCGCAGATTCCGGAATAGTCAGGTCCGATGTGTGGTTCCGGCTCGCTCTGGCGTCAGGGCTCCTTTTGTCGCAAAGCAGCGAAAGCAGCAGAGCAGCAAAGGGATCAACGGAGGTTAGGCCTTCCGGCCTGACAGTGGGCGTTGGGTCTTCCGACCCGACAGCAGGATCCACTCGCGGCATGGTGCATTCTCTCTTTGCTGCTTTCGCTGCTTTGCGGCAAACCCCTCCGAAGGTGAACGAAGGAATGAGGTGCATCTCGCCGTAACAAGCGTCGCCTCAACCCAATTCCCACGCTTCTCCCATGACTCGTCTATCTCGTGGAATGTTCGCCCTCACGCTTGTCGCAGGCCTGCATTGTGTGCCTTCCCTCGCTCTGGCTACCGATGCCAAGGAGCACAAACCGGTGGCGCCGACCAGTGCAGAGCTGATGCCTGCAGACGCGCGGCGGTGGTCGCAGCACGAGAAGGCAGTGATGCTCACTGACCTCTCGCAGGTCACTCCGGCGTCAGCACTCACGAAGGGGATGCGTGAGAAGGGCAAGTGGAAGGTCATCCCCTTCGCCACAGCGGAGATGAAGGGCTGGGCACTCTCCACCTATGCCTTCACCAAGGCACCCATCATAGACCTGCCACTGAATGCGAAGGGGTGGCATGCGGTGTATCTCGGAGTGAGTTCTGTGTCCACGGGCTTTCGTGAAGCGAAGAATGGCATGCGGGCGAAGCTCAGTGAGGAGCGCATCTTCAAGCGCATGGCGAACAACATGGGCCTGCTGCCCAATCGGGTGGACATGATCCAGGATGAGTTCCTCACGGTGGCGCAGCTGGACGGGCAATCGCTGCAGATTGGCTCACTGCCGAATCTGCCTGCCACGATCTGCTATGTGAAGCTGGTGCCACTCACGGATGCGGAAGTCAGCACGTGGAGTGAGAAGCAGAAGAACACCAAACCCGGCGAAGGTACACGCACGTCCATCGCCACCTTTGATGGGCACAGCTGGATCTGGCCGTATGCGCCGGAGACGAAGGATGATCTGCTGGCGTCCTTCCGCGGCATGGAGAACACGGACATCGGCAAGTGGTGGTTCCAAGTGCTGGGTGCGGACCTCGTGATCTATCCCTCGAAGGTGGGCAACATTCCCGGTGAAAACACGGTCGATTTCCCCACACGCGAACACGAGTGGTTTGTGAACTCCATCAAGGACCTGCACAAGAAGGGCATCAATCCGCTGCAGGTTGCGCGGGAGGCGGCACGAGAACAGGGCGTGGAGTTCCACGTGATGCTGCGTCCCGCGGGATGGAAAGCCTCCATCCCGTACGAGGAGACGTTCGACAGCAAGTTCTACCACGCGCATCCAGAGTGGCGTTGTGTGGACCGCGATGGCACGCGCACCATGCACATGAGCCATGCAGTGCCGGAGGTACGGCAGCATCTGCTCGACATCCTCACTGAGACTCTGGAGCTCCAGCCGGAAGGCGTGGGCATTCTTTTCCATCGCGGCATGCCGCTGATGCTTTGGGAAGATGCCTTCCGTGCACGCTACAAGGAGATGCACAGCACGGAAGCTCGCGATGTGGATGAAGATGACCCTCGACTGCAGGCCACACGCGCAGCCATCATGACGGATTTCCTGAGACAAATCCGCACCCTGCTGGATGATACGGCGAAGAAACAGGGCCGAACGGAACGCTACAAGATCTCGCTGGGCACCTTCAGCAAGGAGGCGGACAACAAGCGTTGGGGACTCGACCTGCCGCTCTGGATCAAGGAAGGCCTCGTGGACGATCTGGGCGTGGCGTGGTTCGCGCATCACACGTCCTTCGCGCAGCCTGATATGGTGTATTACAAGAAGCTGGTGGATGGCACGAAGGTGGGTCTGTATCCTTTTGTGATTTCATGGAAGTCCGGCCAGCCCAAAAACCTGTGCACACAGGTGACGAACTTCTACAAGGGCGGCGCCACCGGCATTGCCGTGTGGGACCCCAGCGTGGAAGTGGGCTGGACGGAGAAGCCGCACGGGAATCTCTTCGAGGTCCTGGGCAGACTGGGGCATCGCGACGACGTCGCGAGGTGGTCCAAGCAAGGCGTACCAGTGCCGCTGGCCATCCCGCTCAAGAAGCTGGATGAAAATGAGTACAGCCGGTGGTTTCCGACGACGGGGTTTTAGGTGGTTCCAAAGTAGCTTCGGCTTCAGCCGAATGGAGCTGAGGCTACGTGGAGTCGGCCATTCGCGTCCTTTTTCGGCTAAAGCCGAAGCTACTTTCGGAACTCACCACTCCCCTTCCCGCTTGAACTTCTCACGCACGTTCTGGCTGAAGGTGGCGATGGACTTCTCCAGTTCCTCCGCAATTTCCAAGGTTGGACGTCCGGTGGAGTTGCGCACCACGGGGATGACAGTGTTGCACTCATTTGCGTCCATGAATCGTGCAGCTTCGAGAAGGCCGACCTGTTCTTCCGGCGGCAGCACCATGAAGCCATGCTTGTCTGCGTGAATGAGATCACCCGGATTCACCTTGGTGCCGAAGACCTCCACTTCACAGCCCCAGCGCACGGGTGTAGGAAAGGCGTGACCGACGCAAAGGCGGCGTGCGAGGGCCTTGAATCCGGCATTGGTCATCTCATCCAGGTCGCGAATGGCGCCATCCGTGATGGTCCCAATACAGCCCAGAGCACGATGCGCGTTGGCATTCACTTCTCCCCAGAAGGAACCAATCACGCGAGGCTTGTCGAGGTCCTGAATGATCACAATCTTCGGCCCTGGGATGCTGGCGATGTAACGGCGGTATTCTGCGCCGGCATTCGGGTTGGCTTTGCGGTGATTGGGATTGCTGGGCTCAATCACCACCGTGACTGCGTAGCCCACCATGGGCCCCATTTGCGGCATGAAGTCGCGCGTCTCCTCGATGTTGAAAGCATCCGCAGCCGGATTGCGCTTCGTGATTTGCTCCCAGCCGTTGTAGATGGTGGGTGTGTTCCAGCGCTTAAGTTGCAGGAGTTCGGAGTATGGGAGCTGCGGAGAGGAAGGAGTGGGCATGGTGGGGTGCGGTGAACCGGGAAAAATACAAGGCTTCTGGAGAAGCCTTCTACGTTCTTGAGGTACGCGTGCAAACATCAAGTTGCACCATCGCGCCCAGGTACCTGGTGAAAAGTTCTTGTAAACAGTTAACCTTTCGGTTAACTGTTTTTCATGCGCCGCCCCCCTTCCGTTCCGATTGCCCAGCAGCTCGATGCCGTTTTCGCGGCGTTGAGCGATGCGTCCCGGCGTCACATGCTGGAGCGCCTGCGGCAGGGTGAAGCCACGGTGGGAGAGCTGGCTGAGCCTCTGGACATGTCCCTGCCAGCCGTATCGAAACATCTGCGGGTGCTGGAGAATGCCGGTCTGCTGCAGCGCCGCGTGGAGGGGCGTCTGCACTACATCTCAGCCAATGCCGAGCCCCTCGACCAGGCCATGAGCTGGATGGAGCAGCAGCGTCAATTCTGGACCGGCAGTTTCGAGCGCCTGGAGAAACTCTTTCGCGACGCCAAGTCCACGCACCCGTCCATCACGCCTTCCACATCCCCATCCACCAGGAAACCCAAGCCCAAATCAAAACCATGAGCACTGCTACTCAGACGCCCCAAGTACTGAAACTCACCCACCGCTTCCCTGCCTCTTGTGAGCAGGTGTTTGCCGCCTTCTCCACCTACGAGAACTGGGCAGCCTGGTTTGGACCCGAGGACTGCAACGTTGTCGACGGTTTTGCTGACTTCCGTGAGGGCGGCAACTTCCTTCTGCACATGAAGTCGCCTCGTGGGCTCTTCATCGTGGGCGGCACATACAAGAAAATCGAACGTCCGCATAAGCTGGAATACACATGGCAATGGAAGGATGATGAGGACTGGGAAAATGTGGAGTCCCTCGTGCAGCTTGAGTTCGTTGCTGTGGGTGAGGAAACGGAAGTCCGTCTGACGCACACCGGCATCCCCAACCCCACCAGCTACGCCGGCCATGTGCATGGCTGGACGAGCGGCTGGACCTGCCTCGCGGCGTATCTGGAGAAGCAGGTCGGAGGAGCGAAGTGATGGAATGATGGAGTGCTGTTTGGAATGCTTCTTCTCTCAGAGATGAGGTTGGAGTATTCTCATTTTCGCTTCTCCATGGAGTCTAGGGCGCTTTAGCTCCGGCCTGCTTCAGTACAAACTCGAGCAACTCCTTGCTCTCAAAGAACGACGGCGTTGCCTGGTGCCCCTCCCCGGGAATGAGCTTCACGGTGATCGGGGCGCCGCCCGCTTCGTAGCGCGTTTTTAGAATGAGTGAGTTTTCCTGATAGGGCACGGCTTTGTCGACATCACCGTGCACGACGAACATCGGCACCTTTTTCTCGATCAACCCTTTCAGGTTATCCAGGGGATTGAACTCAGACAGTCTCGCGCGCATCTCGGCCTCGGACAGCTGGTAGTCCGCAAGTGTGACCGTCAGGTTCTTCATGCCCCAGGTTTCAAGATTGCATACAGGATAGATCCCCACGAACGCCTGCACTTTGTCAGGATTCCGCATGCCCCAGGCCAGCGTCATGAGTCCACCCCGGCTCTGACCGAGCAGGATCGGCTTGGGTGAAAATCCGCGCTTGACCATCTCATTGTAGAACAGGGTGAACTGCTCCGTGCTGGCAGGCCCACCCCGCACCTCTCCGAGATCCATCCCTGCAAGACTGATGCCTCCGCGCAGGAATCCCTCGAAGTACACCTTCTTCCCAGCGAGCGAGAAGCCCTTGATCACCGGCGCATACCAGACCCACGGCTTCCCCGCCCCAGGTTGTGGTGCCGCATAGAGGTAGGTCGTGTGGCCATTGACCTCGAACTTCTCTGCAGTCTTGGGCAAGGCGTCGTTCGCGGAAACCGCAGGTGCAAGGAGCAACAGGCTGATGACGCGCACGATACTCAGGTTCTTCATGGGTTGGGTCCTCCAGGGAAAGCTCAAGCCTGATGTACAAGGTCCGGTCTCGTACGGGCAAAACGCAAAACGCAGATGATCTCCTGGAACATGCAGGAATCACCTGGGAGAATGTGGGCGCATGCCAGGCTGGCAGGCGGCGTGCAGCAATCCGCGCCCACGCATTTGTTCACATTCCACCATTTGAAGTGGGTGAGAACTTCGCCATTCAGTGGGGCTCCCCCCCGTGACCGCGCGTGCGCGATACGGAATTCGATTGATCCATCGCCCTGCCAGACTCTCCATGGAGACCGCTGATACGTTTACCGAAGAGGACAAGGTCCCGGTCTATCCGAATCTGGTCACCAGCGATACGCCTCTCCGCGACACGCCGCTGGAGCTCACCCGCATCATCCAGGTGCTGTATGCCGATGTGGAGGCGCAGATCAACCGCGCAGACCTGAAGGCGCAAATCGCACTGAGCACCTCCGCCATCCTCGCTGCACTGGTGGCGAATCTGGGCATCGGCCTCGCCACACGCGAAGCGTCTGGCTGGACCGGGCTGGACTGGGCCGTAGTGACCCTGTACACCCTCTTCCTCACCTGTGCGTGCAGTTCCATCGTCCATGCGTTGCTGGCGGCATATCCACGGGCCGTCGGCAGAAAGGACACACACCGGGGCCTGCCGGGTCTGTATTTCTCCGGACATGTGATCCAGCTTCCCGCACCGGAATATGCGGGCCGGTTCATGGACCAGACCAATCGCGAGCTGCTGGAGCGGGTGCTGGTGCAGATTCACTCGAAGTCGCGCGTGCTGGAGGCGAAGCTACAGCATGTCCGCTGGGCATTGCGCCTCCTGGGCATGGCTCTTCTGCTGTGGGCAATCTCACGCGCGGTGGTCGTGATCGCGCACGGTCGTCTGCCGGGGACATAAGTCTGTGCACCTCGAATCCACTTGCCACCTGAGGGTGGCGAGCGTTGCATGCATGCATGTTTCCCTACATTGCACTCGCCGATGAGAAGCCGTGGCAGCCCGGTCCCTATGAAGGGGTGGAACTGAAAATCCTGCACAAGGATGAGGCCACGGGTGGCGTGGTGGTGCTGCGCAAGTTTGCCGCTGGGAGGATCATTCCCGCACATACGCATCCCCTCGCCAACGAGTGGGCCTGGGTGCTCTCCGGCGAATGGGAGGAGGAGGGCGTGGTGTATGCGCCGGGCACGCTCTTTCATGCACCGAAGGGCGTGAAGCACGGACCGCATGTGGCGAAGTCGGAGGTGGTGAGTCTGACAGTGTTTGATGGACCGCTCACGGTGGCGTGATATCAATGCGCCTCTCCTGACTTCGCGGCAGAGTCGAGGGGACGTGTGCAGGAGAGTTGGGTGTGTTCTCGTGCATGGGATTCAACACAGAGAAACGGAGACGCAGAGGAACTTCGGAAACTGAGAAGGGTCGATAGTTTATGGCTGATAGTTGATAGCCTGAGGAAAAGGGGCGCGCCCCAGCTCATGTCTACTGGCCAGCATTCTCGTGACCGCGGTGAACCACGTCAGCCCGCCCCCTGGTTCTCCGGTTCATGCTATCAACTATCAACCATAAACTACCAACCCTTCCTCTTGCGAAGCAACACGTGACCATGTCAAAATGAGCGCACTGCTGATGGCGCAGGACCCACACCATGGAATCTGCCAAGCCCTCCACATCGTCGTCTTCCACGTCAGCCACCTCCACCACACCGGCTGCTTCTTCGCCCACGGAGACAGATGCGCCTCCCCCACCCCCACCGCCCCCTCCGGTCCCAGTTTTCCCGACCACCGTCACGGCGACTACGCCGGTGGGAGGCACGCCGCTGGACATCACACGGGTGATACAGATCCTGTATCAGGATGTGGAGCTGCAGATCAACCGGGCAGACCTGAAGGCGCAAATCACCCTGAGCACCGCGGCCATCCTCGCGGCACTGGTGGTGAATGTAGGCTTCGGCATCACCACCCTCGAGCTGCGTCAGTGGATCCCCATGGAGTGGGTGGCCGGCGGAGTGTACCTCCTTTTTCTCATCTGCCTGTGTGCCACGATCATCCACGCATTGATGGCCACGTATCCCAGGGCAGTCTTGAGGACCAGGAATACCGTCACGAATCCCAGTCTCTATTTCAGCGGACACATCATCACCCTCGATTCGGAGGACTACGCCCAGCGCTTCGAGGAACAGAGCAATGCCGCCGTGCTCAGCCGTCTCATCAAGCAGGTGCATGCAAAGTCACGTGTGCTGGAGCTGAAGCTCTCGCACATTCGCGTGGGTCTGCGGTGTCTGGGCGTGGCCCTCATGCTCTGGCTGCTGGCACGTGGGTTGCTGGTGATTGCCTACGGGAAGCTGGCGGGGTGAATGCGGGCGTCGTGCTGGGCGTGTAGTGAGGTCGTGGGTTGTTTCCGGTTAGCCGGAAGCGTCCCCAACACGCGCCACCCCGCAAACTACCCCTACTGCCCCCTTGACACCTGAGCACGAAATTCAAAAACACCCGCTGGCATCCCCCACCCTCCCTCGCTAGCATGGGAGCGTGAGTTACCAGGTTTTCGCCCGCAAGTACCGCCCGCGCACGTTTGAGGACGTGCTGGGGCAAGAGCATGTTGTCCGCACACTGAGGAATGCCATCGCGCAGAATCGCCTCGCGCATGCCTACCTTTTCGTGGGGCCGCGCGGCACCGGGAAGACTTCCACGGCGCGCATCTTCGCCAAGGCGCTGAACTGTCCCGGTGGACCCATGGTGGACTTCGACCCGGATGATGAGGTGTGCCGCGAAATCGAAAAGGGCATCTGCCTGGACGTGCGTGAGATCGACGGCGCCAGCAACAACGGCGTGGAGCAGGTACGCGAGCTGCGGGAGGAGGTGAAGTTCGCCCCCAGCCGCTGCCGCTTCAAGATCTACTACATTGACGAAGTGCACATGCTGAGCACGGCCGCGTTCAACGCGCTGCTGAAGACGCTCGAGGAGCCGCCGGAGCACGTGAAGTTCATCTTCGCCACCACGGAGGCGCACAAGGTACTGCCCACGATCATCAGCCGCTGCCAGCGTTTTGATTTGCGCCGCATCCCCACGAGTCTGATCGCGAAGCACCTGTTGCACATCGCCTCGCTGGAAAATGTGAACCTCCACGAAAAGGCCGCGTACGCCATCGCCAAGGGCGCCGAGGGCGGCATGCGCGACGCGCAGTCCATGCTGGACCAGCTCGTGGCCTTCTGCGGCGAGAGCATTTCTGAGCAGGACGTGCTCGATATTTTCGGCTTCACCCAGGGGGAGACTGTGGCGAATCTCGCGCAGCGCATCCTGGAGCGCGACACCGTGGGCGCCCTGCGGGAACTGCATACGCAAGCCGATGGCGGCAAGGACCTGGCACGTCTGCTGGTGGACCTCATCCAACACCTGCGCACCATCCTGGTGCATCAGGTTGACCCTGCGGCTGCGGAAGAAGATTTGTCTCCTGAAGTCGCCGCCATGACGCGCACACAGGCCGCCATGGTAGATGCCGAGCGTCTGCTGCGCGTGATGGACGAACTGGCCGAAGTGGATGCGCGCATGCGCTGGGCGGGAAACAAGCTGCTGCATCTGGAGCTGGGCCTCATCCAGGCCGTCCAGACATTGGGCGAAGTGACGCTCAGCGATGTGATTCTGGCCATGAACGATGGCAGCGGTGGCGCGAATCTGGCTGCGGCGATGCCCCGGCGGGCTGCAGTGCCGGTGGCTCCTGCTCCGGCTGCGACGATCAGTGCTGCCCCGGCACCCGCGCCTGCACCGGTTCCAGTTCCGGCTCCAGCACCAGTCCCAGTACAAGCTACGCCTGCCCCAGTGCCAGCTCGGGCACCGGCACCGGCACCGGCACCGGCTCCGGCTCCGGCTCCTGTTTCCACTCAGCCTCCGGCACAGTCTGCCCCCGTGGCAGCACCGGTGCCGGCCCCTGTGGCACCTGCTCCCGCAGAGGAAGCCGCGCCTGCTGCAGCCGCGCCGCCCGTACCGGAAACTCTGGAGGAAGCGTGGAAGCACATCCTCGAGGCCGTGCACCAGACCTATCCCCTCTATGAGGAGTGGCTGCTCCATGGTGCCCTGCTGGAGCTCACCGGACAGACGGCCAAGATTGGCCTGCCCACCACCGAGTCCATGGCTCGCGAAAGCCTCCTGCGCCCCGCCAGCAAGGCCAAGGTGGAGGAGTGCATTGCCAAGGTGATCCAGCGCACGGTGAAGATGGAGGTCGTGCTCGACCCAAACCTCAAGCCGCCGCCCGCCACGGAGATGACCTTTGGCCTGAGCTTCGGCGACTCCACGCCCCCGCCACCGAAGGAAGCTGCAGCGCCCGCCGCCGCGCCCGCACCTGAAGCTCCCAAGGAACCAGAAGGCGTGGCCGCCGATCCGGAGTTCTACAACGATCCCCTGATCCAGGCCGCGATTGTGAAGTTCAAGGCGACGCTGGTGAAGTAAAGCTGGCCACTATGAATGCGATCCAAAGGTACAGTTATCTCCGTTTCGCAACGTTCATTGGCCTCGCCATTCATGCCACTACGATCCTTATTTCGATTCCCTTTTTCAGATTGGAGCCCGGAACCCCTATTCGCCCCATGAATTATGGGGTACTGCTCGTGGGGCTTGAGGCGTGCAGCATCTTTATTTGCTTTGTGCCGGCCATTCTATCTCTAACCACTGCGGGTCATCGCCTTGCCAGCATTACGTGCGGCCTAGTCGGCATCACGCCGTTCGTTACAGGAGTCGTGATGTTGGTTATAGCCATGGAGGTTCGTGGACTTAAACTGTTACACTAGGAACTCTGTTCACGGCGGTATAATGTCGCTGACATTGCAGGCAAAACACAGAAGCACTCCCTTCAATTGGCCTCAGAATCTGAGGTAATTTACAATGGCACGCTGACCCAATCCGACTTAAACACGGAATGCGAGAGGCGGACGAACTGATTCACTCCACGCCACTTCCACTCCTTACCCCCCCTTTTTCCATGAATATCCAGAAGATGCTCAAACAGATGCAGCGCATGCAAGCCGACATGGCGCAAACGCAGCAGGACCTCGCCAGCAAAACCGTGGAAGCCGCCGCCGGTGGTGGTCGCGTGACGGTCACCGCAAATGGCTCGCAGGAAATCACCAGCATCAAAATTGCCAAGGAAGTGGTGGATCCCGATGACGTGGAAATGCTCCAGGACCTCGTGCTCACCGCCGTGCAACAGGCACTCAGCAAGAGCAAGGAACTCGCCGCTGGTGAGATGGGCAAGATTACCCAGGGCATGGGCTTGCCTCCGGGAATGGGATTCTAGGCCCCTTCCCCCGTCTCTAGATTTTTTGCTTGTCCAGCACTCGCTCGAGCTCGACGAAGTACGAGCGAAGCTGCCTGGCGCGAGGACGCAGCAGAGCGTCCTTGAAGATGGAGAATTTGCGGAATTCAGCCTTGATGGCCTGGATCAGCATGGGCTCATCCATGACCACGCCGATGGACACAGCCAGCGCCGCAATGTTCGCGCTTTCGGGGAACTGCTTCAGGGCTTTCATCAAGACGGGGTCGTTTGCCTTCGCTGTACCGAGTCGAATTCTCTCCGACAAATAACCCACCGCAAACTTCTCATCGGCGGTGGCAGCCCATGCCTGCTCTTCGATGCCGAGCATTTCAGGCGTGCCTGCATGGAGGTTAGCGACCACGTTCCAGAGCGAAGCATCCTTGGGGCCTTTCGCCATTTTGCGAAGACGCGCGCCGAATTTCTCCCTGGCTGATTCTGTGGTCAGCAGGCCCGCGTCCATCGCAGAGCCCAGCATCATGGAGAGCAAGGCCCCATCCTCAGGCAGCGACTCCGCGGGATCCACCAGATAGCCGTGACTCAGCAAGATGGCTTTCATGGCTTCGAGTCTGGGCTCCTCTTCCATCCGGCATTGAGCCGCACAAATCGCGGCTTTGATCCGTGGATGCTCCGGCAGCTTCTTCAGCAATTCCACATCGCTCTCGAGATACACAGGATGCGGGCGCCGATTCCACCAATCCATCTCAAACTCCCCACTGAGCGCAATCAGCTGCACTGCGGCATCACGGTCTCCCTGCGCGGCCTTCTTCCGCAATTCGGCTCGACGCAGATTGGAAGAAGGACCTTGATAGACAGCGCAGACCAGCGATTCAAATTTTTCGAGTGAGCCGCCGTCCGCTTCTTCCGACTGTCTCCAGCGCGCCGAGGCTTCGCGAATCTTCCCAAGACGAATCAGACAGTCGGTGGCGAGACCGTGCACCGGGGCATAGTCGGGGGAAATTTTGGAGAAGGCATCATATGTCGCCAGAGCCCCGGCGTGCTCGCCCGCCCGGTGCTGCTGCATGGCCCACTCCAGAAGCACGTAGGGCTCTTCGGGGAATTTCGCCGCCACCTCCTTGTGCAGCGCATAGGACGTCTTCACGTCCATGCTATACAGAACATTGGCAATCATGAATGCCTGGGCGGGCGTGCGGGATGCTTCGGGAAAGAGATCCAGCACCATTTGATTAGCCTCCTCCACTTCGCCTTCGGCAACCATTTGTCCCAGCTTTTCATGCACCTCTCCAATGGCAGCGGAAGCTTCACTCACCGCTTCGTTGAAGTCTGCCTGGAGAAAACCGGTGAGGCTCAGCACGCACAAGAGCTGGAGCAGTGAGACGCTTTTGATCTTCGCCAGATGAATCATGATAACGCAAGGAATCCCCCCACCCTGAAGGCAAAACCGACACCTGTCACGATAAACAACCTTTATGCGCCACGACGCCCCGGCGGCGCCTCCCTTGACTCAGGGAAAAAATGATGCATCTTGTACGCAGGATATTCGTAGTTAATGAATGAATATCACGGACATTGGGGACGGCCCTGATGTTTCCTTCGCAGACAAGGGACGACCCTGCCACATTCATCCTCTTGTTCTTGTTATGTCCTGGATACTCTTGATCGTTGCCGCGTTGTTTGAAGTCGCGTGGGCTGTGGGCCTGAAGTTTACGGAAGGTTTCACCCGCCTGTGGCCTTCACTCGGTGTGGGTGTTGCGCTGGTGGTCAGCGTGGCTCTGCTCGGTTGGGCGGCGAAGTCGCTGCCTATCGGCACTGCTTATGCCGTGTGGACCGGACTTGGCGCTGCGGGCACCATCGTGTGCGGCATCCTCTTCCTTGGCGAGCCGATGACGGTGAACCGCATGGTATGCGTCGGGCTCATCCTCGCGGGAGTGATTGGGTTGAAGCTGGGTGAGTGAGTGTCAAGCGCTTGAAGTACCATCCACTCAGCACGTCAGCGTCCTTCTAATAAATGGACGGTAGGGATGCGCTCCTGCGCGTCCGTAGATAGCAGGCGGAGGCGGTGGGGCTGTTGCGACGTCGTAGGAGCATTTCACGCCATTGCTCCGCACCACCTCCGCCCACTTGAAGTCGGACGCGCAGGAGCGCGTCCCTACCACCATGTTTTTGGTTTGGGACGTTCGCCTTGCAGTACGAGATAACCCAGAACCGCTCAGATGAACGGGAGGCGAATGACGACCGCGTGGTCAGGACCACAGTCAACAGACGGGTTCAACAAGCGGACTGGAAAGTCCGCGCTCCTTTCAGTCGCTTCCTGACCGCACACGGGGTGTGCGGACCACCAGGGCTTACCACGCCACCACGGAACTGGCCCATGTGAAGCCGCCGCCGAAGGCGACGAGAAGAAGGATGTCTCCACTCTTCAGGCGGCCGCTGCGCTGGGCTTCATCGAGGGCCACGGGGATGGTAGCGGCGCTGGTGTTGCCGTATTTGTCCACGTTGATGAAAGTGCGCTCCGGCGGGACATTGAGACGCTCGGCGATGGCGGAGATGATGCGCGCGTTCGCCTGGTGGGGAATCACGAGCTTCACGTCTTCCGCCTTCACGCCTGCCTGCTCCAGGGCGTCGAGGCTGGCCTGGTACATGCGGGTCACGGCATGCTTGAAGGTCTCGCGACCTTCCATGTAGATTGTGTTGGGACGCAGGGCTACGTTCTCCGCGGTGATGGGGCAGGCAGAGCCGCCGCCGGGCACCTTGAGAAGATCCGCCAGCGTGCCATCGCTGCCCATCACGGTGGAGAGCACACGTCCGGGCGCGGTCTTGCGGTCGTCGCGACGCACCACCACAGCACCAGCGCCATCGCCGAAGAGCACACAGGTGTTGCGATCCTTCCAGTTGATGAGGCTGCTGAGCTTTTCCGCACCAATCACGAGCGCGGTCATGCGTGGGCCGCCATTGAGGAAATGGCGTGCTGCCTGCAGGGCATAGAGGAAACCAGAGCACGCAGCGCTGATGTCAAAGCCGATGGCATTCTTCGCGCCAAGCTTGCTCTGCACGAGGCAGGCGGTGGAGGGGAAAAACATGTCCGGCGTGACGGTGGCCACGACGATGAGGTCGAGCTCCTCGGGCTTCACACCCGCCGCTTCCAGCGCCTGCTTTGCAGCCGCGGTGGCCATGTCGCTGGTGGTTTCATCGTCGGCAGCGATGCGACGTTCCTTGATGCCGGTCCGGGTGGTGATCCACTCATCGGAAGTCTCCACCATCTTGGAGAGGTCGTCATTCGTGAGGACCTTGGAAGGCATGTAGCTGCCGGTCCCGATGATGCTGCATTGGCAGGGTTTAGACATGTGCGAAAACGTGGGAAGTAATGGCGGTCTGGATATGCGGATTGACCTCGTGCGTCACGGCCTCCATGCCCACACGGAGTGCGTTCATGATCGCGACGGGCGAGCTGCTGCCATGCCCGATGATGACTACGCCCTTCACGCCCAGAAGGGGGCTGCCACCGTAAGATTCGTAACTGCCGCGCTTCCTGACGGCGCGGAAAGCTTCCTGGGCCATGAGCGCGCCCATTTTGCGGACAAAGGAAGATTCAATCTCCCGCTTCAGCCAGGTGAACATGGCCTTCGCGGTGGCCTCGCAGCTCTTGAGCACCACGTTGCCGGTGAATCCGTCACACACGATGACGTCCAGCTCGGTCTCGAAGATATCGTGGCCCTCGACGTTGCCTTTGAAATTGACGGGGGCCTTCTTCAGCAGGCCAAAGGCCTCCTTCACCAGCAGATTCCCCTTGGAATCCTCCTCCCCCACATTCATGAGGCCCACAACGGGCGAGGATCTGCCGTGCACGTACTGGGCATAGGTGGAGCCCATGATGGCGTATTGCACGAGATGGCGGGCCGTGGCATCCGGATTGGCGCCGGCATCCAGAATGTAGCAGACGCCATGCTCATTGGGCATGGGGCTGGCGATGCCAGGGAAATCCACGCCCTCCAGGCGGCCCAGCATGAGAGTGCCGGCGGTAACGGAGGCTCCTGTATGCCCCGCGCTGACAACCGCCTGCGCCTGGCCCTGCTTCACCAAGTCCACCGCGACGGTGATGGAGGAATTCTTCTTCTTGCGCACGGCATCCAGGCCGGAGTCGTGCATGTCCACCACCTGATTGGCGGGTACAATCTCAATGCGCTCACGCTGACCCACCCGCTGGGCGTCCAACTCCGCTTCCAGAGCATCCTTTGGCCCGGTAATGTAGAACTTCTCAACGTCCTTGAGAGTCTCCAGGGCAAGTTTCAGCCCTCCAATGGGATTCTTGGGCGCTATGTCGCCGCCCATCGCATCGAGGACGATCTTCATGTGGGTTCTGAGGGGCGCATTTGCACGGTGAGGGGTCGGGCAGTTAGCGCAGGGCGAAAGCGGATGCAAGGCACAATCGGAGGAGCGGCGGAAAGTGTCGCGGGGTGGTGGTGCAAGGGTCAAATGAGGGGCGGCGGGAGGAGGCAACTTCTTGGGTGGCTTCCGGTTAACCGCAAAGAGGCGGAGAGGCAAAGGACGCAGAGGATGGGAAAAAAGCGGACTGCGTGAACTGGTACGCCTCGACGCAGGAGGAGGCAGAGACGCGGTGAGGGTGGCGCGAAAGGGACGACTTCGAACTGACCATGCGAGCGTGCCGGGTAGGTATTATCGCAAAGCGGCGAAAGCAGCCAAGCAGCGGAGAGCTTCAGCAAGGAGGTTAGGCGTCTGGCCGGAAAGTGGATGTTGGGCCTCTTCCCCGAGCGTCTCAGCCTCCTCTGCATCGAAGCGCACCACGCCTCCCGACTAACAAACCTTCAAGGCACCCAACCCTCCCCTCCTCTGCGTCCTTTGCCTCTCTTGCCCCTTTGCGGTTAACCAGAAGTTACCCACAAGATGAATTCCCTCACAGCCACTGACCGCACACGGAGTGGGCGGACCACCTGTCACACCCGCCGCCACCGGCGCGACTTGAAGTCGAACCTGGGAAGGGAACCTTGTGCCGCGAGACGCACGGGGATGCGGAGGCTGAAGGTATCGCGCAGGCGTTCCTGCAACTTGTGCACCACGGCATCGTCAGAGCCGGGCGAGAGTTCCACAATGAGCTCTATCTCATCCATGGCCTCGACTTTCCTCTGCTCCACCTGGAATTCAGCGATCTCCGGGAAGCGGCGGATCACATTCTCCAGGGCGCTGGGATAGATATTCACGCCGCGAATCACTGCCATGTCATCCACACGGCCGAGCACACCACCTTCGAGATAGAGCTTATCATCCACGCGGCGCGGGGCGACCCAGTCACCTGTGCAATAGCGGATGAGAGGGCACGCGGTGCGGTCCAGCGTGGTGAGGACGAGTTCGCCCTCCTCGCCTTCCTGCACGGCTTCACCCGTGTTTGGGTCCAGCACCTCGGCAAAATAGGAATCCTCGATCACGCAAAGGCTGGAGGGCTGGGCCGGATCTTCATAACTCACCGGACCAATCTCCGAGAGGCCGTGGTGGTCGAAGACTTTCACCCCGCCCCAGAGTTCATTGAGGCGCTCGCGCACTACCGGAATGCTCCCGCCCGGTTCCCCGGCCACGATGATGCGGCGGACCTTGAGATGCTCCAGATGCACGCCACTGGGCGCGCCGATATTCTCCCCGAGACGCAACGCATACGTGGGTGTGCAGCAGAGCACGGTCGCCTTGTAGCGGGCCATCATCTCCAGTCGCGCGTTGGTGGATTGACCTCCGCCGGGGATCACGAGGCAGTCGCGTGCGGCTGCCTCAAACGCCGTCCAGAATCCAAGGAAAGGACCAAAGCTGAAGGCGAAGAACACGCGGTCGCCCGGGTGGACGCCCGCAGCACGATACACCTGCCGCCAGCAGGAAAGCATGGACTCCCAACTTGCGGGTGTATCCAACACCGCCATGGGCGCGCCAGTGAGTGTGCCACTTGTCTGGCAGAAGCGCGTGTAGCGCTCAATAGGCTCCGTAAAGTTTGACCCAAAGGGCGGATACAGCAGGCGATCCTGCAGGAGATTCGCCTTCGTGGTAAATGGCACGCGCTGCGTGAAGTCCTCCAGGCTGTTGATGCCATATGGATCCACTCCGTGCTGCTGGAGGCGCAGCGAGTTGAAATTTTCCGTGGTGCCTACTTTCACCAGCAGGCGTTTCAGCTTTTCCCATTGCCGTTCGCGGAGTCCGGCCGTGGTGGCAGGGAGCTCAATGCGCATGGTGTGCGGGGAAACGGCCATGGTGAATGGGGCAAGGGAAACGAAACGATCAGTGTCAGTTATGGTTCGACCCGGAGAGCGCCTGGCGGTGCGGCATGACAATGCGAGCTTGTGATGCCATACCCATCAAGTGACGATGTTCTATCGTCAACTGGATTGGCACGGGACAATCCGCAACGCGGCTGCGGAGCGCTTACAATACGCTCCGGATTCGCCGGCTGGTTGCGATGGCTCAGTGACCAGGGGTCGACACAGCGGTGGCAGCGGGCTTCGGAGCAGCCGAAGCGCGGTTCGAAGGGGAGAAATAGGCCACCAGGAACGTGCCCACCGCGGCGAGGACAATGCCAATAAAGAAAGGAACCGGGATGGCCTTCAACCCACCTTCCGGGGGATGCATGACCATCGCCACGATGGTATTCACCACAGGCGCACCAGCAAAGACGATGGGCATGACCTGCGCAGGAGCCGCGCCTTTGAAAATGGCGGCGGCCGCACCGAGGGAGAGAATCAAGGTGAAAGCACCCACGGCACCGGCGACGCCCGCAAGGAAGCTCCAGGTGATGCCACCGCTGGTGAGACTCCAATTCGTACCACGCTGCATGAGCACAATCACCGGTCCCACGATGGCCACCACGAAATAGGCAACACCCACGAAGAGGAAGGCTTTCAGGCTGGCATTGGCCATTTCCGCACCGGCCGGCATCAGGCTGCGCCCCTTATGCAGGAGAATGCCATAGACGCCCCAGGAAAGGACGGTGAGAAGGGCGTAGATAAGCCAGGAGGACATGATGGGTTTCTTCTGTGGAGTGGAGGTCACGTGGAGGGTGAAGTTATGTGGCAGAACTAAACGCAAAGCAGTGATCCAGCTTTGCAGCAAACAGATTGTACAGGTCAAGCCGGTTGCAGAAAATCAGACTGCCGGTGGGCGGGAATTTGGACGGGGAGAATGGAACGCTGCAAACCTTTCCAACAGTGCTAGTCGAAGTGCTGGAATTCATCACAGAGACACGAAAACGCAAAGACACAGAGGATACAGAATCAAAACCGGTTGAGAGCACAGCACGCGGGCACTCTCATATTCTCACCCTTTCTGTGACTCCGTGTCTCCGCGCCTTTGTGTTGAACACCCTGACGCCCCACCCCTACCCCTTCCTCCCTGTCCCCAGCACTTCCGCGGGCGCGGTCTCCAGCCTGTCTCTCACACGAGCCGGGATCTCCACGGCCTTCATGCCACCTTTCTCCTTGTCCTTCTGCACGCACACGGCGGCAATGCGCCCTTCGGCAGCGAGGGTCCCGTCCAGCTTCCGCACGCGGAAGAGGTAGCGGATGGAGCGGGTGCGGAGTTCCTCCACGAGAAGTTCCACTTCCACCTCGTCTTCAAAGAAGAGAGGGGTCAGGAAATCGCAGGAGGCATGCACGCGAGGCCAGCCTACGGGGTTCCCTTCCAAGATGGTGCCCGGACGCTCCACAATGCTCAAGCCCAGCGAGCGGAAGAAGGCATGCTCGGCACGCTCCATAAACCGGAAAAAATTCGAAAAGTGCACAATCCCAGCCATATCCGTATCTGAAAACTGGACCAGATCGCGATGGAGGAAGCGGTGCTCAGGCATGCCCACGAGCATGGACTCGACAGGGCCACCTGCAAGAATTTCCTTCCCCGCCGGTAAACCTTGTGTCACACTCCGGCGCGCCCCCTCACCTCCCATCATGCCTGCGACACAGCCTGCTGTTCCGATCGACTCTTTGAAGGATAGCTTTCTGACAGCCTTTCGCCACATGGTGCGGGCTCGCATCCTTGAAGACAAGCTCGCCGCTCTTTACCGCGCTGGTGGTCGTATCGTGGGCGGCGTGTACATCGGCAAAGGCCAGGAGGCCTTCAGCTCCGCTCTGGCCGTATACCTGACGAAGGGCAAGGACATCTACGCCGGCCTCATTCGCGACCAGGCGGGGAAGCTGGCGTTCGGCGAGCAGATGCTGGACTGCACCCGCACCTACCTGGGCTCTTCCATGGGGCCCATGCGTGGTCGTGACGGCAATATCCACCGCGGTCGCCCCACTGAAGGTCTGCCCGCCATGATTTCCCACCTGGGTTCCATGGTCGGCGTGGTCTCCGGCATGCTCATGGCCCGCCGCATGCTCGGCAAACTGGGCGATGCCGTGGGTGCGACCTCCATTGGTGACGGCGGCACCTCGACCGGCGCCTTTCACGAAGGCTTGAACGTGGCAGCGGTCGAACGCCTGCCATTGATTATCTCGGTCGCGAACAATCAGTACGCCTACTCCACTCCCACCGACCGCCAGTATGCCTGCAAGAGCCTGGTGGACCGTGCGATAGGCTATGGCATCGAAGGCTATGAAGTGGACGGCACCGATCTGGCTGCCTGCCTCGCCGTTTTCCAGAACGCCGTGCAGCGCGCTCGCGCAGGCCATGGTCCGCAGATGATCGTGGGGAATCTCCTCCGCCTTTCCGGACACGGAGAGCACGACGATGCCTCGTACATTCCGGACACGACCAGGAAGCTTGGCCGCGACAGCCTGTTGCTCACAGAACAGAAGATTAAAGAGATAGGCTGGCTCTCCGAAGCCGAGTTGCGCGGAGTGCGTGAGCAGGCGAAGGACGAGGTGGAAAAGGCCGTGTCCCAAACGAGCCGCGAACCCGCCCCGGATCCCTTCCGCGAAACGTGGATGGCACTCTCCTCCCAAGGCCTAGCCGAGGGATGGGAGGTGCATTGAGCCGCGCCAGGAAGCCGGGTCTCCTGACCTGACAGAGGCCGACGGGTTTTCCTACCCGCCATTCGTGGTGGGCGATGTCACGCCACAGGGAGCTTTCGGTTAACCGCAAAGTAGCAAAGGACGCAGAGGAGCTTCGTGGTTTGGCTGGGAGGATGGTGAATGCGCCTTGAAGTGGTGCACTTCGTTGCAAAGGCGGCAGAGACGCGCAGGACGCCTGCCACCAACCTCTTGTGCTTTTTGCGTTTTTTCGCGGCTATTCTTTCAGTCGATGCAGTACGCAGGAAGTCGGGTCTCCCGACTCCCTTTGGATGCTACTTCTTCGGCATCAGCACTCCGGGCTTCTCCGACGCTTCCCTCGCCTCGAAGGCGCCTTTTGCACCGAAGGGATCCATGGGCCGCAGGACTTCTACCAGGAGGAAGACGCCCGCGGCGATGGTGATCCACTGGGGCAGACCAAACCACTTGGTATCGCCCAGCTTCTTTCTCGCGACCCGATGGACATCGAGGAAGAGGATCCAGGCGACTCCAAAGAACAGGAAGACCAGAATCTGGTTCATCTCCGAGTAACTGGCATTCATTTCGCAGACGATGTAGGGGGGCGGCTCACCCCCGCCACGCAGGATGATCTGGCTGACCTCCACCCGGTATTTCCCCACGGGCAGGCGATAGGACTTGTCAGCACCATGAAGACTGAGTTCCCCTGACAGATCGCTCTCCGGAATTTCCTTCTCACGGCTGTATTGCGCGCCATCGAACATGGAGATCCACTGGCTGCGCCTCACTCCGGTCTGCTCAGAAACAAGCGTGGTGAGAAAAAAGATCTCCTGATTGTGGATGAGGTGGTGGCTTTTCACCTCCCCCGACTTGTAGTCATAACCCTTGAGAAAGAATGACGGATAGAGATTGCCACGAGGCTTCAACTCGAAGGGACCGGCCTGCGCGGAAATGCGGTAATACCTGGCGTCGCCTTCCGTCTTCACCAGTTCGGGATTCGACAGGGGCATATTCAACTCGGTGCGCGAGCTGGTGTCCGGTGTGAGCATGTACACGCCCACGATCACAGCGAAGGCGATGGCCGCGCCCATCCAGAATTGCGCCACGCGCTTCGCCGCCAGGGGCACGGCACTCGGATGCGTGACCATGGCGCGGAACATCGCGAGGATGGTCGGCGGGATGTCCGCACGCTCGCCGCAGTAGGTGCACTTGGCGCCAGTACCGGCCTTCAGGACTTCGTCTGGCAAGGCGCCACCGCAGAGGCGGCACACCAGTGCCACCGTGTCGTCCTCACGGGGAAGGTGCCCCTCGAACCCCTGTGCACGCCTCACCTGTCCCCTCAGGGATACCAGGAGTGTATGGCAACCGGAGCAGCTCGTAGCCACATGTCCGCGCACCGGTGTATCCGCCCCGCATTGGGGACAGTTGACTTCATGAATGGCAGCGGCGGGCATGCGCCCTGCATGAAGCGCAGGTGAGCGCATGGCGCAACGGGGAAGAACACCCTTCGCGAGTCAACGTCATGGCTACGACGTGGTGGTGCGATGGAGACGCCTCCAAAGCACCTCGCGAGTGTATTCTCAGGATGCAAAGACTCGCGAGGTACACTCACCCTGCGCATCTCTGTCTCCTCTCCATCGAGACGCACCACCTCTCTCCGCGGTGCACCTCAAAACCAAAAGCTCCTCTGCGTCCTTTGCCCCTTTGCGTCTCTGCGGTTAACCGGAAACGTCTATATAACACCACTCGCGAAAAGACTCGCGAGGTGCGCTAGCTCCCCGTGCCCACGACGCGCGGCGATGCCGGTACTGCCGGAGCGCCGGGTGTTTCCGCGGGAGGCTGGGTGAAGTTCGGCCCCTCCACAAGACCCATACCGCCAAGGCTGGGCAGGCGCTCCATCGGCTCACGGTGATCGACGAACATGCGATCGAGAGCCACGCCAATCTCCACCCCGAAATCCCGTACATGAGCGGCAGCCGCCCGTGCCTGGCGGGAGAATCGCCGCTGGCCCATGACCGCGAACAGGAAGAAGAGCGCTCCAGCCAGCAGGGGCCACAGGACAGAACTCCACAAACCCACGCCCACCTCTCCCCTGCCGAGTCCATCAAGCAGGCACACCAGAGCGCCCACGAATCCCAGGATGGGCAGGCTCCACACCGCGATGCCATCAAGACCGGCAAGCATCGGACGCGTCACTTCATCCGTGACGTGACCCGAAGTGCGCAGCACGGCATCCGCCTGGGAAGGAGTGATGCGTCCCGCGGTGCGCAGGCGTGCCATGTAATTCTTGTCCACGGTATCCGTGCCCAGCAGATGCCAGGAAAGCTCGCGACAGGCATTCTGGTACACCGCCGCGCGTGCCGAGCCCGGAAAGACCATGCCGGTCTGGAACAGGGCGAGCAGATGGGCGGAACTGCGAAAGGCTGCAGTGAATTCCTCATCTGCCCGGGCTGTCTTGCCCACCTTCGAACCGCGAGCGAGCCATCCGATGCTGCTGCCGAGAAAGATGATGAGCAGCAGTCCACACCACAGCAGCGACAGCATGCTCGCACCCGTGAGACTTTTTTCAAATCCCGAGAACGAGAAGGCTTGCATGGAGAGAAGCGCGGCAATCTGGAGCATCTGCAAGGGATGCTAACGTAAATCGCTGTTCTGTCTTGAAAAAATTCCCCTTACGAAGGGCCCTCTTTTGCTTCCGTTCCTTCGATTCCATGCGTATCCATCGTCACAAGTTCGCCTCGCTGCATCGATGAAACGCTGGTCCCTGCACGTTGGAACATTCGGCGGCACGGAAGTGCGGCTGCATGCCACCTTTCTTTTGCTCCTTGGCCTTCTGGGCTGGATAACACTCGCCAACCACGGTCCGGCCGCGGCGCTCGATACGGTGGCGTTCGTCATCGCCATCTTCTTCTGTGTGCTGCTGCATGAGTTCGGCCACGTGATCGCGGCGCGTCGCTTTGGCATCCAGACCACGGATGTGACCCTGCTGCCCATCGGTGGACTCGCACGTCTGGAGCGCATGCCGCGCAAGCCCACGCAGGAGTTGGTAGTCGCGCTCGCGGGTCCGGCGGTGAATGTGGCGATCTTCCTGGCCATCTGGCCGTTTCTTCGATTTGTGCCGAGTCCTACGGTGGATTACGACATGATGCGGGCGCCCTTCTTCGAGAGACTGGCCTATTGGAATTTGATCATGGTGGTCTTCAACATGATCCCGGCCTTCCCCATGGATGGTGGACGCGTGTTGCGGGCTGCGTTGGCGCACTTCATGGAGTATGCAAACGCGACACGCATCGCCGCATCCATCGGCCAGACGATTGCGGTTTTTGCGGGCGTTTATTTCCTTTTCGTCCTGCAGAACCCCGTCATCGTCATCATCGCCATCTTCATCTTCCTCGGCGCTGGACAGGAGGCTGCGTACGTAAGTGACCAGGAGGCGATGCGCGGACTGCGGGTAAGTGATGCGATGCTTACGGAATTCCGCACGCTGCCCCAGGGCGCGGTGCTGCAGGATGCGGTGGATCTGCTGCTCGCTGGCACGCAGCATGACTTCCCTGTGCTGGATGAGGAGGGCCAGGTGCACGGCATGCTTAGCCGGACGTCCCTCATCAATGGTCTGGCGCAGCATGGTGCGCAGCAGTCTGTGTCCGCTGTCATCGTCCCCTGCGAGACCACGCTGAAGCCCTACCATCCCCTCCCGGATGCGGTCGAGCTTCTGCGCAGCAGTGCCTGCCCTGCCCTGCCGGTGCAGGATCCGCTCTCGGGAAAGTTGCTCGGCCTGCTCACGCTGGAGAACATTGGCGAGATGATGATGGTGCGCGCGGCGCTGGGACAGGGACGGCAAACCACCACCTAGACGAGACCCCGGCTCATTTTGCCGATGATTGTCTTGAATGAAGTCCGTGGTTTTTTCGTCACAGAGGTTTGCAATCATTTGAGACCATCCTCAGCACTCCCATGAAATCCGCTCTCCTCTTTCTCGCTGGAAGCCTCGTCGGCGCAGTCATCACCTGGTTCGTCTTCTCAAAAGACGTCATCATGGTTCCCAGTGGCACCACGCTGGTGGAGGTGAATCGATTCAATGGCAGCGCACGGGAGGTGTACTATTCCTATGAGGAGGCCAACCGCCTGCGAAGAGAGGAAGACCTGCGCGTGGAGAAGGAACAAGAGGCGTGGGAGAAAGCGAACAATCCCGCGGTCTCTCCAGACGTTGAGTCCAAGCCCGCGGAGCCTACACAGCTCGAACCGCTCTCCGCAGAGGACCTGGCGAAGGTGCAATTCATCGCGCGCATCGAGGCCAACAGCGGTTCTCCACGTCTCGACTACTCCATGTACAACGGTACCAGCAAGGCTCTCGTCCAGGCCACCGTTCGCGTAGAGGGTGTGCGAAAGGAAGGCAACATCCCTCTTGCCAGGGTAGTGGATGTTTCTCTGAACCTCAAACCTTCGACGGATAGCGATGGTTCCGCGCAGATTGAGCATGGGTACTTCAACCCTAACTCGGTGGAGGGGCTCAAAATCTCCCTGATCACGGTTCTCGCTCGCCCAGCAAAGCCGTAAATCTACTTCCCCGCCTTCGGCCTCTGGTGTGCAGGCCCACCTTCCTTCGAGAGATTGCGCGCCGTATTGATCAGCCCCACATGGGAAAAAGCCTGGGGGAAATTTCCCAGCATGCGTCCGGTGCGTGGGTCCACTTGCTCCGCGAGAAGGCCCAAATCGTTGCGCACTTTGAGCAATCTCTCGAACAAGGCGCGCGCTTCCATGAGGCGACCACACATCGCGTAGTTGTCCGCGAGCCAGAAGGAACACAATAGAAACGCGCCCTCGCCCGGCGGCAGTCCATCCACGTGCGAGCACTCCTCGCTGAGATAACGCAGCACATATCCCTCCACGAGCAACTCACGCTCCACGGCAGCAATGGTACCCTGCACACGCTCATCCTCGGGCGGCAGGAATCCGACCAGCGGAACCATGAGCAGGCTCGCGTCAATGGCATCCCCGTCATACACCTGCACGAAGGACTGCTTTTCCTTGTTGTAACCGCGTTCGCAGATCTCACGATGCAGCGCATCGCGGTGTTGCTTCCACTCATCGGCGGGTCCTTCCAAGCCGAAGCTCTCCACCGCCTGCACGGCACGATCAAAGGCGACCCATGCCATGAGCTTCGAGTGCGTGAAGTGGCGTCGCGGACCACGCACTTCCCAGATGCCTTCGTCGGGCTCCTTCCATGCAGTCTCAAGGAACTTCAGGATGGCACGCTCCATGGCCCAGGACTGCGGGGCGGAGTTGATGCCGGCGCATCGCGCCTGATGCATGGAGTCAATCACCTCGCCATACACATCCAACTGGAACTGGCTGTAGGCGGCATTCCCCACGCGCACGGGTGTGGAGCCTTCATAGCCCGGCAGCCATGGCAGTTCGTACTCCTCCAGGCGTCGCTCACCGGCGAGGCCATACATGATCTGCAGCTTGCCCGGATCACCAGCCACGGCGCGCAAGAGCCAGTCTCTCCAGTCGCGCGCCTCGCAGGTGTGCCCGCCCTGCATGAGGGTATAGAGCATGAAGGTGGCATCACGCAGCCAGCAGAGTCGATAGTCCCAGTTCCTCACGCCACCGATGAACTCCGGCAGGGACGTGGTGGCTGCGGCGACAATGCCACCGGTGGGAGCGTAGGTGAGCGCCTTCAGAGTCACCAGCGAGCGCTCAATCTCCTTGCACCACTCGCCACCGCACTGCGCATCTGCGAGCCAGTCCAGCCACCACTGCTCTGTCTCTTTGATTTTCTGCTGGGTGTTCCCGCGCTTGTCCGGCGGCTGGTGGGATGCATGCCAGAGAAGATCAAAGGCAACACTCTCCCCTTCTCCAATCTCGAACTCCGCCACCGTCGTGAGTCCTTCGCCATGGGTCTCCACGTCACTCCACAGGCTCAATGCATCCGGTCCTGCGACGGCTTCCAACCGGTCGTCGACGTGTCGCGTCCATGGAACAATGGACCCATAGTCAAAGCGCACGATGAGCAGCATCTTCATGCGCACCGTACCCCGCACCCCCTCCACGATTCGCACGATGTCGGCATCCCGCTCGCGGATGGGCATGGCATCCACAAGGCGCACGCAGCCGTCGGCGGTTTCAAATTCCGTCTCCAGAATCAATGTGCCATCGCGATAGGCACGACGGGTGGCGATGACCTCTTCATCCTCTGCCGGTGCAATCTTCCAACAACCATGCTCCTCTTTCCCCAGCAGTGCCGCGAAACACGCCGCCGAGTCGAACCGGGGAAAACAGAGCCAGTCGATGGACCCATTCCGCCCGACGAGGGCGACCGTCTGCGTGTCTCCGATGATGCCGTAATCCTCAATCTTCACCGCTGGCGGGATGGTTTTCTTTTTGCCATACTTCCGGAGAATCCCGGCATGGCTTCACCAAGGATTCGCACAACCCAGCCCCTCTGCGCCTATGTGGTGTGGCTGAGGCCTTCACCGTGAGCGACCTAGGCGGCCCGGCCACCTTGTACAAAAAGGCGCAAATGTGACGGATTTTTTGACGGGCCGGAAAATACTTCCGCACGTGAGATGGGTGTTTTCGGGTGGACATGGCCCCATTTTTCCGCGAGAGAAGGTCGCTTCTTGCCAGCCCGAGAAGCTTTAGCTATCTTAACCAATACCTCATCAATGGACGAATTGCTCATCACTCAAGTCATCGGTCGTGAAATCCTGGACTCCCGCGGGAATCCTACTGTGGAAGTAGACGTGTATCTGGAGTGTGGAGTCATGGGCCGCGCGGCAGTGCCGAGCGGAGCGAGCACCGGTGAACATGAAGCGCTGGAACTGCGCGACGGCGACAAGGGTCGCTACCTTGGCAAGGGCACCACAAAGGCCGTGGCCAATGTGAATGACATCATCGCCGAGCACATCGAAGGTCTGCCCGCCAACGAACAGGTGTTGATCGACAAGGCGATGCTTGACCTCGACGGCACCAGCACCAAGAGCAAGCTCGGTGCAAACGCCATCCTTGGCGTGAGCATGGCCGTGGCCAAGGCTGCCGCCAACGCTCTGAACCAGCCCCTCTACAAGTACCTCGGCGGCCCGAACGCCAAGGTTCTCCCCGTGCCGATGATGAACATCATCAACGGTGGCGCCCACTCGGATGCCCCGATTGATTTCCAGGAGTTCATGATTGTGCCCAAGGGCGCGCCGACCTTCCGTGAAGCGCTGCGCTACGGCGCGGAAGTCTTCCACGCACTGAAGAAGATCCTCCATGACCGCGGTCTGAACACCGCCGTGGGTGACGAGGGCGGCTTCGCCCCGACGCTCGACAGCGCGGACGACGCCCTCGCGGTGATCGCCCAGGCCATCGAGAAGGCGGGCTATAAAGTGGGTCAGGACATCTTCTTCGCCCTCGACGTGGCCGCCAGCGAGTTCCACGACAAGGCCAAGGGCAAGTACGTCTTCAAGAAGAGCGACAAGTCCGAGCGCAGCGACGACGAGATCGTGGCCTACTACCAGGGACTTCAGAAGAAGTACCCGATCATCTCGATCGAAGACGGCTGCGGCGAAAGCGACTGGACGGGCTGGAAGAAGCTCACCGACGCGATGGGCGCCAAGACCCAGCTCGTGGGTGACGACCTCTTCGTGACGAACGTCGAGTTCCTGCAGAAGGGCATCGACCAGGGCGTGGCGAACTCCATCCTCGTGAAGGTGAACCAGATTGGCTCGCTGACCGAGACCTTCGACGCCGTCGAGCTGGCTCATCGCCATGGCTACACGTCGGTGCTCAGCCACCGCTCCGGTGAAACGGAAGACTCCACCATCGCCGACCTCGCCGTCGCGACGAACTGCGGACAGATCAAGACCGGCTCCCTCAGCCGCTCCGACCGGATTGCAAAGTACAACCAGCTTCTGCGCATCGAGCAGGAACTGGGTGACAACGCCATCTACGGTGGCCGCATGAAGGTCTAGTAGAGTATATCCACACTCATCCCACCATGACTCTGGACGAAGCAAGCGACACGCACTCCGGTGCGGAACGCTCTTCGCTGCTCCAGAGTCTGGTGCGGCTGAATCGCTACGCGCTTCTCCTGCTCCTTGTCCCCGCCGGGGTCATCTACTTCTGGCCCGGCCTGGAGTGGAAGAAGCAGGAGGCCGCGAAACATACCCTTACCGAGCTCACCACCCAGCGCGACGCCCTGGCCCACAAGGTGGCCAAGCTCGAAAAGAAGCTGGAGCTCATCAAGAACGATCCCGAGTACCTCGAAACCATGGCTCGCGACAAGCTGAGCCTGCAAAAGGACGGAGAGATCATCCTTCACTTCGAGGAATAAGAAACTGGTCCGGGACACCCTCCCGCCACGTAACCTGACGTAACGCCGACCCCTGCTGCACCGATGCCGAGACTGCGCATCTTTGACCGATACATCTTCTCCCAAGTGGCCTGGTCCACCCTCATGGGGGTGCTCGTGCTCACCGGGGTCATGGTGCTGGGCACCGTGTTCAAGGAAATGGAGCGCCTGCTGGGTGACACCTCCTCCCTGCCCATCCTGGCGGTGCTGCAGTTCATCAGCTACGTCATTCCGTACTCGCTGATTTTCACCATTCCCTGGGCGCTGCTCACGGCCATCCTGCTCGTGTTCGGCCGCATGAGCGCGGACAATGAAATGACCGCCCTGCGCATGACCGGCATGCCCATGTGGCGCATCTGCATGCCCGTCTTCATCCTTGCCGTGGCCATGTCCGGCGTGTGCTTCTGGGTGAACATCCAGCTCGCCCCGATGGCGAAGACGAAGATCAAGCGCCTCTTCTACGATCTGGCACTCGATGATCCCGCCGTGCTCTTCCAGGAAGGCAAGGTGCTCGAGAAATTTCCCGGCTACCGCATCTTCACCAAGAAGCGCAAGGACAAGAAACTCTGGGACGTGGAGATTGTGCAGACCACCCTGGGCAACATGGAGCGCTACATCCGCGCGGAACGTGCCGAGGTGGAAGTGACGCCTGGCGTGACGGACTTCATCCTGCGCCTCTACGATTGCCAGATCGAAACCACCAAGGCAGACGAAGCCCCGCCCGCCCCAAGCGCTGCAACCGCCGCCGCAGCGACAGTGCCCGCCGCTCCTGTGGAAGATGACCCGAGCGCGAAGTTCCAACCGCTGTATGCGAAGGAGTTTGCGATTTCCTTCCCCCTCAGTGAGCTGAAGGCCAAGACAGAGCGTGTCTCGAACAGCATGAAGAGCACCGACGACCTCTGGACGGAGGTGAAGACCGGTGTCAGCGTGGTGAATGGCCAGCCGATGACGAAGTCCCTGATCTCCGCAGTGCGCACCGAAATCTCCCTGCGGTACAGCTTCTCCCTTGTGGCGATCGTGTTCTGCCTCGTGGGCATCCCTCTCGCCGTCACTGCCCAGCGCCGTGAGACCTCCATCGGCTTTGCCCTCAGCCTTCTGGTGGCTGTGTCGTATCAGGTGTTTGTGATTCTCGCGTCCAACCTGGCGGAGAAGCGCGGCGCGTATCCCCACATCTTGATGTGGCTCCCGACGCTGCTGTTTACCGCGGTGGGTGTGCGGTTGTTTTACAAGCTGAGCAGGAAGTAGGTAGCTCTAGTAGCGCCCGGCGAAGTCCCGCGAAGGAGAAATCCCTTCGCGAGCTCTGCATTTCACACAGGCTCGCGTGGCATGTTGCCTGCCGCGCCATTTGCAATTGGCCCGCGCGCTGCTAACCACAAGATTGCAATGCCAACACCTCCCCTGACTCCCCTGCTCTCCCAAAATCGTGCCTGGTCAGAATCCATGCGAGCGGAGGACCCGGAGTTCTTCATGCGACTGGTGGAGCAGCAGGTGCCCCAGTACCTGTGGATTGGCTGCTCAGACAGCCGCGTGCCGGCGAATGAAATCGTGGGCATGGCACCGGGGGAACTTTTCGTGCACCGCAACGTGGCGAATGTGGTGGTGCATACCGACCTGAACTGCCTCAGCGTGCTGCAGTACGCTGTGGAAGTGCTGAAGGTGAAACACATCCTTGTGGTGGGCCACTACGGCTGCGGCGGCGTGCGCGCGGCCATGCAGAACATGAAGCTGGGCCTCATCAACAACTGGCTGCGCCACGTGCAGGATGTGCAGCAGAAGCACAACTTCCAGCTCGATAAGATCGAAGACGAGGACGCCCGAGTGGATCGCCTGTGCGAACTCAACGTGGTGGAACAGGTGATGAACGTGTGCCAGACCACGGTGGTGGAAGGTGCGTGGGAACGCGGACAAGACCTCAGCGTTCATGGATGGATCTACCGCCTGAGCGATGGCATCATCCGCGACCTGAGCATCAACGTGACAGCCAATGACAATCTCGCGGAATGCCGCGACGCCGCCTCGACCAAGCTGATCGCAAAGGCGCACAAGTGGCTGTAGCAAAGTGGTTTCGACTTTCGTCGAATCAGGAACGCGTCAGGGTGGAAGTTCGCGTAGTGGGTAGATTCCAATTCGGCTGAAGCCGAGGCTACTTTGGAACCCGCTCCTTTGGGCTGCCAAGCCCCTCCCATCTTCCATCCTTCTTTTTTCCTCCTGCCCGTGGCAAAATCCTTGTGTGAACACAAGAACGATGCGAAGCGGGCGGATCGAGCTTTTCGGCCTTGAATGGATATTGATTGTCCGGGGAGCCTGTAAGTTTGCCCGGTTAAGGAACGTAAACTGACCACTGATCATCCCCCATGCCCGACATCTCAGATTCCCAGGCGGCCTCTCAACTGGTCAACGGTTACCAAAAGCTGCGCGCCGAGCTCTCGAAGCGAATTGTGGGTCAGGAAGACGTGATTGAGCAGGTGTTCATTGCCATGGCTGCGGGAGGCCACGCCCTTCTGGAAGGCGTACCGGGACTGGCAAAAACGCTGCTCGTCAAATCCTTCGCCGACGCCATCCATCTCACCTTCCGCCGTATCCAGTTCACCCCGGACCTCATGCCGGCGGACATCACCGGCACAGAAATCATCCAGGAAGATGAGCAGACTGGCCGCCGCAAGATGGTCTTTTTGCGAGGCCCCATCTTCTCCCAGATCATCCTGGCGGACGAAATCAACCGTACTCCGCCCAAGACTCAGGCTGCGCTGCTGGAAGCCATGCAGGAGCGCAGCGTGACCGTAGGTCAGGAGACCTTCATCTTGCCCAGACCCTTCTTCGTACTTGCCACGCAGAACCCGATTGAGCAGGAAGGCACCTATCCCCTGCCCGAAGCGCAAAAAGACCGCTTCCTCTTTCTCATCAGAGTCGCCTATCCCACCCGTGATGATGAACGCGAGATTCTGGCCCGCACCACTGGCATCGCAGGGGATGACATCCAACCCGTGCTGAGTGGTGAGGACCTGCAGCAGGCGCAGGCACTCGCGCGTCGTGTGCCGGTGCCGGATCACGTGACGGACTTCGTGCTCGACCTGGTGCGTGCCACGCGCACCACTGAGGCCGGCGTGAGCAGCTATGTGAAGCAAATGGTCGGCTGGGGCGCAGGCCCGCGTGCCAGCCAGCATCTCATCCTCTCCAGCAAGGTGCGTGCCCTGCTGCGCGGTCGCACGCATGTAACCATGGATGACGTGGAGGCCCTGGCCACCCCCGTGCTGCGCCACCGCCTCGTGCCCACCTTCCACGCCGAAGCGGAAGGCGTGACCGTGGACCACATCGTGAAGCACCTCCTTGAGAACACGAAGCGTCCGAGTGGGAAAGTGATGTGAGTTTAAAAGCGGGAAAGCACGGAGTGACTGGCAAGTAGGTCAGTTGCCCGACACAGGCCAACTCCTACATGGCAGAGTCTACCCTCCATCCATTCGCAGCTACCGACTTTTCAGCTTGTGTCCTCAGCCTCTCCTTCAACAACCTGATGCCTACCGTGACTTCATCAATGGTACGAACAGCCGCCGGATGCTGCTCATGCAGAGTCAGGCGACGTTCGAGAAAGGCTCGAATTTCAGGAGAGAGTGCTTCCGGCGCGCTAGAATGGATTTCTGCGAAGCTCTCTGAACTCATGCATGAAGTTAGCCCCTGTGATGGTCGACTTCAAGATGCACTGCGGTCAGCGAGCGCAGCAATCGCTCCAGCAGGCTGGAGACTCTGGAAAGCGGCAGCAGGCTGCACGCAGTCCAAGGTGGCTTCGCCACACAAGTCACCCCACGTCGGGCTCTACTGACTACTGACTACTGACTACTGACCATCTCCCCTCCCCATGGCCAAACTCTCCGACCTCCTACCTGCCGAAGATCTGGCGCAGCTCACCGGGCTGCCGCTCTTCGCGCGGACGGTCATGGAGGGTTTCTCCACGGGGATGCACGCCTCTCCGCATAAAGGATTCAGTGTCGAGTTCCGCCAGCATCGCCCGTATGTGCAGGGGGATGAAATCAAGCGGCTGGACTGGAAAATCTTCGGCCGCAGCGACCGCTTCTACATCCGCGAATACGATGAGGAGACGAATCTGCGCGCGACCATCCTGCTGGATGCCAGCGGGTCGATGAAGTACCGCGGCACGAAGGGACAGGTGAAGTTCGAGCATGCACGGAAGCTCGCGGCATCACTCGCGTATGTGCTCACCGGTCAGCAGGATGCCGTCGGCCTCGTGACCTTCGACAGCAAGGTGCGTGACTACATTCCCTGCCGCACGAAGACCACGCACCTGCACAACATCCTGGAAGTGCTCATGAAGACACAGCCAGGTCAGGATACCTCGCTCGCGGGTGTGCTGCAGAATCTGGCGCCACGCATGAAGCGCCGCGGGCTGCTCCTGCTGCTCTCGGACTGCTTTGATGACGCTGAAGCCCTGCTGCAAGCCGTCGGTGTCCTGCGGAAGCAGGGTCATGAGATCATCGTGTTCCAATTGTGGGATCGCGATGAGATCGACTTCCCCTTTTCACGCTGGGCGCGCTTTGAGAATCTGGAAAATCCCGAGGACTTCGAGCAGCTCGACCCCGTGGTGATCCGGCAGCGCTACCTGCAGGTGCTGGCGAAGTTCCGCGAGGAACTGCTCGAAGGCCTGCGCAAGCACCAGGTGGATCTGGTGCCCATCATGACAGACGAACCACTCACCGCCGCGGTGAAAAGCTACCTCGCGCTGCGCATGCGGCACTGATGCACGATGTGGTTTCTTAACGGCATCCTCCTGGCGGGCGCGGCAGCGTTTCTCATCCCGCTCATCATCCATCTGCTGAACAAGCGGCGGGTGGTGACCGTGGCGTGGGGCGCCATGCATCTGCTGCATGAAGCGCTGCGGCAAAAGAAGCGCAACGTGAAGGTGGAGCAGCTTCTTCTCCTCATCGCGCGCATCAGCATTCCCATCCTGCTCGCACTGTTCCTTGCCCGTCCCGTCTTCACCTTGCTGCGACAACTCCCCGGACTGAACAAGAACTCGCTCGTGGTGGTGCTGGACAACAGCTACTCCATGCGCGCCCCCGGGGAAGGTGGCAGTGCGCGCGATCAGGCACGCAATCACCTGCGCCGCATCTTCAGCGAACTGCCCGGCGGCTCGGATGTGAGCATCATCCTTGCAGGCAGTCCTCCACGACTGCTCATGGCGCAGCCGAGCACGGCCATGGATGTGGTGACAGAAGCCATGGACAGCGAGCCCAGCCTCTCTGGTCCGGTGAAGATCAGCGAGGCCTTCCAACTCGCGCAGGCAGAACTGAAACGCATGGGAAATGCGGGACGCGAAGTGCTCTTCATCTCCGACTTCCAGCAAGCCGACTGGCGCAATGTGGTGGAGGGCGGGACCGTCCCCGCACTCGATGCGCTGGCGAAGAACGAGCCAAAGCCGCTGCTCACCTTCCTGCGCGTGCCCAGTGAGTTGCAGGAGAATCTCTCCATCGCCGCAGTGGATCCTTCCGCGTTCGTGGTCGCGCGGGAGCAGGCCATCGCGCTGCGCACACGCATTCAGAATCATGGCACGCGCGCGTATCAGGACATCGCGGTGCATCTGGAGGCGGATGGCGTGCGCCTGCGCACCACACGTGTGTCAATTGCACCGAACGCGGAAACTGTGATGACACTCACCCATGCGTTCGAGACGGCGGGCGACCACTCCCTCACGGTGCGACTGGAGGGCGACTCTTTCCCTGAAGACAATGCTTTCTCCCTGGTCATCCCGGTGCGCGAGCAGGTGAACACGCTGATCGTCCACGGGGAAAACAAGAGTGGCACCTCGCTGGAGGGTGATGCGGATTTCCTGCAAATCGCGCTCACTCCGCACCAAAGCGCGGAGGTTTCCCTGAAGGACGTGATTCGCTCGGGACTCGTGGACTATCGCCAGCTACGGGACAAGGCCACCGAGGGTGCAGAGGTCGTGATCCTCGCGAACGTTTCAAAACTCAACGACAGGCAGTACAAGGACCTGGAGGAGTTTGTGAAGCGCGGCGGCGGCCTGCTCATCTTCGCCGGGCCTGACATGGATCTGCGCTGGTATGACAAGGAATTCTACCGCGATGGCAAGGGTCTGATGCCCTGTGCGATGTCCGGCTTCGGCCATGTGGATGAAGGGCAGTCTCCGGCGCGCATATTGAGCCAGCGCTTCACCCACCCTGCCACGACCTATTTCAACGACGCACGTGGTCTGCGCCTGCAGGATGCGGCTTTCAACCACTGGGTGCGCTTCGACAAGATCCAAGGTGACGCGCGTGTGCTGCTGAGCCTGGACCGCGGTGATGCCCTCCTGGTGGAGAAGCCCTATGGCAAGGGACGCGTGCTCGCGGTTTCTTCCACCGCGAATGCACGCTGGAACAATCTGCCACTGCAGCCTGTATTCGTACCGCTGATGCAGCGCCTGGTAACCTACCTCGCCACGCAGAACGCCGCGCCTCAGTTCCAGATGTGCGGCACCTTGCTGCGCGCGCCACTGGATGTGACCAGGGAGAAGTCCGAGTACGTGCTGACGGACCCCTTCAACAAGCTGCACGATCTCGTGGCAAAGAAGGACGAAACCGGTGCGGTGTATGTGGACTATGCCGCCACCTATGCACCCGGCCTGTATGAGCTGCGTCCCAAAGTGCCAAATGCCAACGAGCCTACACGCCGCTTTGCCTTCAATCTCGACCCCGCTGAATCCAATCTGACAGCCACACCCAGCGAGAAGTCCCGCGAAGTCGCCAGCCGCTTCGATGCCGGCTACGCCGAGAGCTACGACGAGTACGCCCGCCTCGACCGCTCCCGCCGCCACGGCACCGAACTGTGGCAGCCGATTCTCGTGCTGTTGCTCATCTTCCTCTTCGGGGAGGTGTTCCTTCAGCAGAGGATTGGGAAGGCGTGACCTCCCCTTCCCCATCAATCCAACCTCACCCACCTCCGTAATCAGTGTTTCATCTCCAACTATCTGCAATCCGCAGGCCGAAGGTCTGCTATAGGTCAGCCCAGGGCAACGCCCTGGGTTCCAGGGTCAAAATTCACAAGCCCTGAAAGGGCGGAATAGAACCTGCCATGGCCCAGTCACTCTCCAAAGTCCTGCTGCATGTCGTATACAGCACGAAGGATCGCGCTCCGTGGCTGAGTGACCCTGTGGTGCGAAAAGACCTGTACGCTTACATGGCGAGCATCATGAATGCGATGGATTGTCCTGCTCTGCTCATCAATGGCGTCGCGGACCACGTCCATACCCTGTGTCAGCTCTCCCGCAAAGTTGCCATCTGCGACCTATTGGAAGAAATCAAAAAACAGCCGTCAAAATGGCTGAAAACACAGGGCACATCATACCAAGGCTTCCACTGGCAAGCTGGCTATGGTGTCTTCTCCGTGAGCGAATCCAAGGGGGAGGATGTGAAGGCGTATATCCAAAATCAGGAGGAACACCATCGAAAGGTGTCATTTCAAGACGAGTTTCGCCGATTGTGTGAAAAGCACGCCGTTCCGTTGGATGAACGATATGCATGGGATTGAAGAACACATGACAATGCCACGCTTTATTCCGCCCTTTCAGGGCTCCATGATTTCCGGCAATATACCCAGGGCGTTGCCCTGGGCTAGCATGTTTCAGGCCTTCAGCCTGGAGTACAACAAGCGCGACTGACCACCGACTACTGACCACTGACCACTGACTACTGACTACTGACTACTGACCACTGACCACTGACCACTGACTACTGACTACTGACTACTGACTACTGACTACTGACTACTGACTACTGACTACTGACTACTGACTACTGACTACTGACTACTGACTACTGACCACTGACCACTGACCACTGACCACTGACCACTGACCACTGACCACTGACCACTGACCACTGACCACTGACCACTGACCACTGACCACTGACCACTGACTACCGACTACCGACTACCGACTACCGACTACCGACTACCGACTACCGACTACCGACTTCTCCCCCAAACTCACACCACCCTTGCCCCCCTCTCCCACACATACCTATCTTCGCTTCACAGGTGACTGGCCTCCGGTGCCGGTCTTCGCGGTGGCGATTGGGCTGGGACTGCTGATGTTTTTCTACTATCGCAGGGAACTGCGATTCCACTCAGGCATGGCAAGGTGGGTGCCCGCGCTGCTTCGTTCCATCGCGGTGTTCATGATCGTGATGTGTCTGGCGGGACCCATTCTGCGGCACGTGACCACTTTCCGACAGCTCGGGCGCGTGGTGCTCATGGTGGACGCGTCCGCGAGCATGTCCTTCACCGATGAACTGCCGCAAGCCAACGGCAAGGCTCCAGGCGAAGCGACAGCCGCACGAGAGGTGAAGCCGGCATTGCCCCGTTTCTCGCGTGCGGAGGATGCGCTTCTCACCCCGGGCATCTCACTCGCACGCCGCCTCGCGGAGAAGCATGATGTGGAGCTCTTTGCCCTGCGCGGATACAAGGCGGAGCGCCTCTGGTGGCAGCGCGATGAAGGGCGCGACATCTCTGGAGATCTGCCACTGAACTTTGAGTTCAAACCGGATGCCACCCTCACCAACCTGGATCAGCCGCTGCGCGATGCGCTCGGCCCCAGCCCGAACGGAGCTGCCCTGGTGCTGCTGACGGATGGCCAGCACAATGGTCCCGGCTCCCCCGAGGATCTCGCGGCCAGCATGGGTGAAAATGGCGTGCCCATCTTCACCGTGGGTTATGGCGCAGAACTCGCGCCGCCGGATCTCGCACTGCTGGGAGTGAAGGCGCCGGAGGCTGTCTTCTCGGAAGATCGCACGGAAGGGGTTCTCTTGATCAATGATGCCATTGCCGCCGGACTTCCGGCGATGGCCAGCATCACACAGGCGAACAAGGTGCTGTGGCAGCAGTCCTTCACCACCACCGGCAAGGGTGAGCGGCGCATGGAGTTCAGCTTTCCCGTAAAGGAACTCGCGGGTGACGTGAAGCAATCCCTGCGCCTGCTGAACGTGCGGGTGGAGCTCACCGGCAATGCCAGCGCACGCGACCGCATCACGGATAACAATCAACGCGTCATCGCCCTGCATCTGCTCACGCGGAAACGCAAGGTACTCATCGTCGATGGACGTCCGCGCTGGGAGACGCGCTATCTGAAAAACCACTTCGACACAGATGAGCGCTGGAAAGTCACCGCTGCGTTCGATGACTTCAAGGATGGCCCAAGTGATACGGTACAGGCAGCATTTCCCAAGACGCGTGAAGACCTGATGACCTACGACCTGGTGGTGCTGGGTGACATCCGCCCCAATGCCCTCCGTGAAGATCAGCAGGCCATGCTGATCGAGTTTGTGGAAAAGCGTGGCGGAGGACTCATCGTCATCGATGGACGCCGCGGACATCTTACCGAGTGGGCGAAGACGAAGGTCGGCAGCCTGATACCCGTCGCCTCGCGCGGGAAGAATGAACTCACCGAGCCCACCGGCTACCACCTTACCAAGGACGGCCTCACGCTGGAGGCGCTGCGCCTGGGTGACACCTCATCCACGAACGCAGCTCTGTGGACCAAGCTTCCCAAAGCCATGTGGACCTCCGCTGCGAGTCCGCAATCTGACGCCACCGTGCTCGCCCGCTTCGGAGGCAATGCAGAAAAGGATCAAGCTGCGCTGGTGTGGCGCCGTTATGGCGCCGGCAGCGTCCTGTGGCTGGGCACGGATGAGCTCTGGCGCTGGCGCTATGAAGTCGCGGACATGCATCACCAGAAATTCTGGATGCAGATCGCCTCGTGGATCGCCGCACCGCCATTTCTCGTGGAGAATGAGCGCGTGAGCCTCGGCATGGATCGCCTGCGCTATCAGGAAGGCGAAAGCGCGGAGCTGCGCGTGCGTCTGCGCGATGCGAAGGGCGCGGTGGTGGAAGATGCGAAGCCACGCGTGCATGTCTTCCGCAACGGTCTTGAGATTGCCACGCTGCAGCTTGACCCCGATGCGGCACACGGTGGCGTCTTCCGCGCCATGACCGGCGCGCTGCCCGGTGGGGATTATCAAATCACGGTCTCCGAGGCAAACCTGCCACCCGGCGATGTGAAGCTGGCCTTCCGCGTGGAGACGGGTGCGAATCAGGAATGGAGCCATCTCACCCTGAATCGTCCCCTGCTGGAAGGCATGGCTCGTGCCAGTGGTGGACGCTTCCTGCGCGAGGGAGACCTCTCCCAGTTGCCCGACTTGCTCCGTCAGCTCGACCGGCAGCAAACACGCGTGAAGGAAACGATCCTGTGGTCAAGCTGGTGGTGGTTTGGAATTGCGATGGTGCTGCTCACCATCGAGTGGCTTCTGCGGAAGCGGTGGCGGCTGGTGTGATAGCAACGCCGCAGGCGTTGATCCACCGCGACCGTTGGTCGCGGTGCGGTCCGCCTCACCACACCAGAAGTTTGTCGACGTCTGCTTACACGTAACTAAGTTGGACCGATGCACGCTGGAACCGCTGAGCTTTATGACGCCGTATACACCCGGATGAAGGATTACCGGGGAGAGGCGGAGAAGGTGCGAACCTGGATCGAGAAGCTGAGGCCGGGCGCGCAGAGCATTCTGGATGTGGCCTGCGGCACGGGGGAACATGCAAAGTACCTCTGCGCGAGCTACCAGGTGGATGGGGTCGACTTGAATGGGGACTACCTCACCGCCGCGCACCGGAAGAATCCCCAAGGGCGGCATGAGGTGGCTGACATGACCTGCTTCGACCTGCAGAAGAAATACGACGTGGTGCTTTGTCTGTTCAGCGCGATTGGCTACGCCATGACTTTGGAGAAGCTGAACTCGGCAATCCAATGCATGGCCGATCATCTGGCTCCGCAGGGAGCACTGATCGTGGAACCATGGCTCACGCCTGAACGCTGGAAGGCAGGGCGCCCGCACCTGGTTTCATTTGAGGAAGAGAACTTCAAGATATGCCGGATGAACACCACGGAAGTCCGTGGGGATCGGATCTCATTCATGCAATTCCACTTCCTGGTCGGGCGTCCGGCGGAAGTCATCCATTTCACGGAGGACCATGAGCTGGCGCTTTTCACCCAAGCGGAGATGCTGGGCGCGTTTCGGCATGCTGGACTGGAGCCCGAGTATGATGAAAAGGGAATTTTCGGAAGGGGCCTTTATTTTGCGAGGAAGGCCAGCGCTTGATCATCGGAGGAAGGACCACGTGAGCTTCCTGTCTTGCCATTTTTTGAGTCATACCTCATCATTCGTGCATGACCCGGCAGCAACTGGAGCACCTTGCGTATCAGGTCAGGGAAATCCGCGCGCGGCTTGAGAGTCCCCAAAGTGTCAGCTCGCTTCAGGAGGCGCTGTTCCTGGCACACAAGTTCCAGCAGTTTTCGTTTAACACGGAGCAATACAGACTTGAGATCGAGCCTGTCATCATGGGCATTGATCGGCTGATGGACATGGTCCCGGAGATCCGGAAAAAGGGGATGGGCAAGTTCAAGGAGGAGCAGCAATCGGCCGTGCAGGCGCTGACGGGTATGGGGGCACAAATGAGCGCCCGGCTGGAATCGGTGGCCCCATGGTAGGACTGGCTCTCCCGCTCCAGAGGCGGATGATTCATCCCGCTTGCCATCCCGCAGCCACCGGAAGACTGTTGGCAGGACTTTGCCTTTCCTCCCCAAGAAGCGGCCCTTCTGGAACGTATTAGAATAGGCCCGCACGCACCCTGCCCTCCCCGCCTGCTTCCACGAGCAGCCAAGTTCCCCATTTCCCCTCATGAGCACCAACACCTCCCTGCGCCCCATCACTCTGGAGGCGATTGGTCGTTTCCGGCAGCGTCGCAAGCAACTGCTCATCCAGCGTGCGTGGATGACAGCGGCCGTGGTGTTGCTCCTCCTGCTGCTCATGGTGGCGGTGGTGGACCGGCTCACTTTCATGGCGGACAGCATCCGCCAGTGGATGAGCTATGGGGCCTATGCCATCGCGGCGGTGGCTGCGTGGTGGCTGGGGCTGCGGATGGTGCGGCAGGCGCAGGATCTCTTCATCGCGGCCCGGCTCATGGAGAATGCCGATACGCGCATGCATGAAAAGCTGCTCTCCGCCGTGGAACTCTCCAAGGGCGACCCGGACCACCTGCCGGACTCGCCGGAATTCCGTGCCCTGCTGCAGGATGATGTGGCGAAGCAACTCGTGGGATTCGATGCCACGAAGATTCTCCCCTCCTCACTGAACCGCCGCTGGCTCATCACCCTGTGCTCGGTGGTGGCGCTCATCATCGGCTTGTGCTTTGTGGGCGGGCTGCACCTGCCCGGCTTCATGGCGCGAGCGGCGTTGCCGTTTGCCAACATCGGCCGCCCCTCCAGCACGAAGGTGCGCATTGTCACACCGCCAAAGGGAGATGCGCTCGTGGCCATCGCCTCCTCTGTGCCTCTCGGTGTGCAGATTGATGGGAAAATTCCCAACCGCATCCTGGTGGAGACCGTGAGCAATGGCGGCCGCCCCTCGCGCATGGAGCTCTCCCACGCAGGCGTGAACCGCTTCGATGGCAGCATCGGCATCGGTCAGCAGAATGTGCGCTACCGCGTGCTGGCAGGGGATGCCATCACGGCATGGCACACGCTTGAGGCCCGCCCGCGTCCGCGCATCGTGGAGTTTCAGAAGAAGATCACGCCGCCTGCCTACACCGGGCTGAAGGAGGAGACCATCACGGAAGACCACGGTGACATCTCCGCGCTGGAGGGCTCGAAGGTGACGCTCGTCATGAAGGCGAACCAGCCCATCGAGACCACCAAGGCCACGCTGCTGCCAGACATCGCCTCCGTGAATGTGACGCATGACAAGAAGGACATCCTCTCCGCAGAAATCACGGTGAATGGCAAGGCAGATGCGTGGCAGCTCGCGCTCACGGCGCAGGAGACGAAGTTCACCAACGAAGAATCCGCACCCTGGCGCATCGAGACCATCCCGGATCTGCCCCCGGCGATTGTCATCACCCAACCACGCGAGCAGCTCGAAGTGCGCGGTGATGATGCCGTGAAGGTGCTCGGCCATGCCACGGATGATGTGGGCCTGAAGCAGTGTGACATTTCCTATGCCATCAATGGTGCGAACTGGAAGGACACCGACCTCAAGGTACAGGCTGGCAAGGAGGCGGACATCAGCACCGAGTTCCGCCTGACGCCTCTGCCGGTGAAGCCGGGGGACACCGTGCTGGTGAAGCTCGCCACGACGGACGTGAAGGGACAACGCGCCGAGTCCACACCTGTCCGTCTGCTGATTGTGGAGGACAAGCTGGACCTCGCGCAGAGGCAGTTCGCCGCGCAGCAGCGCCGCCTCGCGCAGCAAGCGGTGGCCCTTGCGGAGGAAGCGCGGGAGATGCGCCGTGAAGCAGACAAGGTCCGTGATCCGAAAGAGCGCGGCAAGGATCCGCAAAAGGATGCGGAGTCTGATGCCGCGAAGGCGAAGATGAAGCAGAACCTCGCCGCCGTGCAGGAGAAGAGCAAGGAACTGTGGGAGCAGCTCAAGGAAAATGCCAAGCAGGCGCCGAACCCGCTGAAGGCGATGGAGGCAAATCTGGTGGGCCAGCGCCTTGCCGAGCTTCAGGGGATGCATCTCAAGGAAGTACAGGACCAGCTCCAGTCCGAGGAAGTGAGCGAACAGCAGCTCCGGCAGTCGGCGGATCGCGCGAACAATGCCGCGGAGACAGCGGCACAGGCATTGAGGGCCTTCGCCGCGGCAGACTCCGCACAGGCAGCACGCGAGTCCTTTGAGCACCTCGCGCCCCAGCAGAACCGTCTTGCGGACAAGGCCATCGATGCGAATCGCAAGAATGATGAGCGTGCGAAGTGGCAGGAGCAGCAGCGCGCAGCACTGGCCGCCTCCCAGACGGCGAAGAAGGATTTCGAGGCGCTGAAGGAGGTGATTCAAGAAGGCCGCCAGCGCGACGTGGCAAATCAAATCGACAATCTCACCAAGAAGAACACCGCGCTGGAAGCCTCACTCGATCGCGAGGGGCAGCATCAGTCGCCGGAGTATGTCTACGGCCAGGCGAATGAAATGCGCAACGCGGTGAACCAGGCGCGCGATACCAGCCGCTGGCTCGCGGATGAGACGGCGCAGAAGGCGAATGAAATGCGCGAACGCATGATGCAGCAGCAGAATCCCGCGCTGGCGAGCATCGACTCCGCACAGGACAACGCCGCAAAGGCCCTCTCCCAGATGAAGCGCGAGGAGGAAGCCGCCGCGAAGGGCAAGGAGAAGCCCAAGAAGGATGACTCGAAGGAAACCGAACCCCAGAAGGAGCAGGCGGCGGAGAAGCTGGCGGCGGCGGCACGGCAGTTCAAGGACCAGAGCGAGCTGCGCGAGCAGAACCACCAGACAAACACCCAGGCTGCGCTGGACATGAACCGCATGGGCCGCGCACTGGACAAGCTCGCGGAGAAGATTCGCCAGGACTCCACGTCCGAGCAGGTGAAGGACACGCTCGATCAGGCGCGCAAGCTTGCAGAGACTGCACGCACGCTGCAGGCGGACGCCATGGCCCAGGATGCCGCGCAGGCACTCCAGGAGTCACAGGACGCGGCGATGGCCCAGGCGGACCCCGCCAAGCAGGTGCCGGCCACACAGGCTGCTGCGAACCAGCTCAAGCAACTGCCCGAGGCCCTGCACCGCATGCAGCAGCATGACGCCGCGAATGCTGCGCAGGAGGCCATGAACAATGCGCAGTGGCAGCGTGACGAAACGCAGAACCAGCGCCGCCAGATGGCCGAGATGAAGCAGAACGGCCAGCAGCCCCAACCCATCCAGCCGCAGCAGAATCGTGCGCTGGAAGCGAATGCCAAGGCCGAGGCCAAGCTTGCAGAAGCGATGGAAAAGTTTTCTCCAAAGGTCGCCGAAGCACGGCAGAACCTCGAGGCCATGACCCCGAAGCTCAGCGAGCTGGCGAAGAATACCGCCTCCCAGCTGCAGCGCTCCCAGGAGCGAACGCAGCAGGCCGCACAGAATGCTGGGAACAACGAGCAGAGCCCCCAGGAAACCTCGGAGAAGGCGAACGCACTCATGCCCCAGGCGAAGGAGGACGCGCAGAAGCTTGCGGACCTGCAGGCCGCGCTGCGTCAGGAGGCAGACAAGGCTGATCTGAACAATGAACTGCAACGCCAGATGGCACGCACGGCGGACGTGGGTCTTGCCCAGATGCGCCAGCAGACGCCCCAGATTCAGCAGAACCTGCAACAGGCCGCGAATGCCTCGCAGGCGCCTCAACAAGCCCAGTCCCTGCAGAACGCCGCGAAAGCACAGCAGCAGACGGCGGACGGACTGAAGCAACTCGCGGAGAACCTTCAGAAGATGGAGAAGGGCGAGATGCTCGCACAGGATGCGCTCGCCGCGCAACAGGCCCTGGAGAAGGCCATGAACATCCAGCAGCCCCTGGATGAAGCGTACAACGAAGCCCAGAACATCGCTGAACTCATGGAGGCCGCCCAGGGTGACCCCAAGAAGGCGCTTGAGGCACTGGAGGCGGAACTGCAGAGAAATCCGCAGATGCAGCGCGCGCTCGGCGCCCTCGCCGCGCAGACGGCACAGGATTCCCAGCAGCAGCTCGCGCAGGCGCAGAACCAGCCTTTCATGACACAACCCGCCACGGAGTCAGAGGCGCAGGATCTTGCGCGTGTCGCACGGCATGAGGACCGTCTCGGCCAGCAGGAGGCCGCGAAACAGGTCGCGCAAGCCAGCAAGCAGCTGCAGCAGATGTCTGATGCCGCCAAGGCCGACCCGGGCAAGAACACGCCCCAGGCTGCCCAGGCCGCCACGCAAACGGCGCAGAACGCACAGCAGGCCGCCGCGCAGGCTGCGAAGGCTCAGGCCCAGACCATTCCCCCACCCTCCAACTTCATGAACGCTGCGAAGGCCTCCATGCTGGCCCAAGCCCTGGATCAGCTCGACCAGACGGTGAATGCGAAGCAGGCAGAGATGGCCCAAGGGCAACAGCAAGGCCAGCAGGGTCAGCAGCAGCAAGGGCAACAACAAGGCCAGCAACAGGGGCAGCAGCAGGGACAACAGAGTGGCCAGCAGCAGTCCGCCCAACAGGGTGCGCAGCAGAGTCTCGCCCAGGCGAGCCAGGCCCAGGCACAGAGCATGGCCCAGGCGCGCGCGCAGGGCATGGTCCCAGGACAGCAGCCCGCTCCGGGCAAGCAGATGGCCCAACAAGAGGGCATGAACCAGGACGGCCAGAACAGCCAGGCTCCGCAGGACCCGAGCGGCAAGCTCTCCATGACACAGACGAATCTGAACATGCCTGTGCTCAGCGTGGAGCAAGGCGGCGACTGGGGCCACCTGCCCAGCCGCATGGCGAAGGATCTCACCGAGGCCTCACGCCAGGAGCCCTCGCCGGAATACCGTGCAGCGATCGAGAGCTACTACAAGGCGATTGCGGAGAAGGCGAAAAAGTAGCGGCGGCGGAGAAATGGCACCGTGGCGAAGTTTTCCCTTGCAGTGATGGAAGAGCCTCCTTCATAACACCCGCGGAAGAATGCCGCTGCCTGGCGCCTGTCACTCCGGCAGGCCCATCCTACAGCCTCCGCAACTACGAATCATTCCATCATGAAAATTCTCAAAACCACGTTTCTTGCCGCCTTCATCCTCCCGGCGGCCCTGCTTCACGCCGAGCCTTCCGCCGAAAACCTGGCGGCCGCCAAGAAGCTCGCGGATACCATCAATCTGAAAGAGCAGATGGACGCGGGATTCGCGGCGATGATGCCGATGGTCGACCAGCTCTCGCAGCAGCTCAAGCTTGATGCGGCGGGCAAGGCGGAACTGGTCCAACTCTACAAGGACTGGTTCGAGAAGGACCTGGATCAGGCAAAGATGATGGGCAACATCGTCACCCTCTACGCGGAAACATTCACCGTTCAGGAACTGGATGGACTGCGCGACTTCTACCAGACGCCACTTGGCAAGAAGGCGCTGAAGGTCCTTCCCGAAATCATGCAGAAGGGTGCTCAGCTGGGCATGGACGAAGCCAAGACCAAGGAGCAGGCCCTCATGACCCGGCTGAATGCGTTCATTGAAAAGCACAAGCCCAAGAACTAGGACGGTCTGCTTTTCATCTTTTGGAAATGAAGCGGGGGCAGAAATGCCTCCGTTTTCTTTTGGAGTGGCGGCATCGTCGCCTTTTCATGAACTCTCCATCTTCCACCGTCGCGGCATTTCACCAGGGCTGAGAGCGACCATCCCCTCCTTTGAATGCGCCATCGAACGGTGCACGTACGCAAGTGATATTCATTCTCCTGCTTGCCACGAAGAACGTCAGGCACAGGAGGTGGAGCGTGGAGGATGGGGTGGACGAAGGCCCTCTGGGCTTTCCTCGCTTTCGGTACATGCCTGACGCATCTGTCTACCGCACAGGTGGCGGGCAGCACCTCCCCCTCTTTTTTCGCTGGCCGTGGAAGGATGATGGGCGGATGCTGCGATCTATCCTTGCCTGCTTTGAGCGTGCTGTTGAGTGCCTCACAGGTCGGTTTTGACAGAAGCGCAATGAACATGCTCCCCCACTCTCTCCAAAAGCGCGCGACGCGTTTCCTTGTATCCGTCCTTGGAGCGGGATTGTGTGTCGGGTCCTCCCTGCCATCTCAGGCGCAGGCTCCAGGCGACGCTGAGGCGCCGCCCATTTCGCCGGCGGTGAAGCAGAGTGTGGATCGCGCCGTGGCGTGGCTCCTCCAGCAGCAGCGGGCGCAGGGCTGCTACCTGGATGAGAATCGCGGTGATGCCGTGCCGCAGCACAGCGGGGCCATCACCTCGCTGGTGATCATGGCCCTGAGCAGCGTGGGTCACATGCCCACGGATCCCACGCCGGAGGGGCGCTCGCTGAATCGCGCCCTGCGTTTCATGGTGGACAATGTGGTGCCCACGGACACGGGCTACCTCGGGCAGGCGGACCGCTCCCGCATGTACGGACACGGCATCATGTCCCTGATGTACGCGGAGATGGTGGGGCAGACGCTGGATGATGAGATGGACAAGAAGATCCGCAGCCGCCTGCAACGCGCCGTCGATGTGATTATGCGCTCGCAGGATGTGGTGAAGAGCGAGGCGAACCGCGGCGGCTGGCGTTACGAGCCGGGCAGCAGTGACTCCGACATTTCCGTGAGCGTGTGGCAGGTGATGTCCCTGCGCGCCGCAAAGAACGCGGGACTGGATGTGCCCAAGGAAGCCATCGACAAAGCCGTGGAATACATCAAGCGCAGCTACCGCAGCGATCGCAATCCGGACGGCACACCGAAGAACATGGAGGCGGCCTTCAGCTATGAGCCCTACGGCGGCCGGCAGACCTTCTCCACCACGGCGGCGGGCATCCTCTCCCTGCAGGTGTGCGGTGAGTATGAGGCACCGGAGGTCATCGGCGGCGCGAACTTCCTGATGAAGAATCCGCCCGCACCAAGCGAGGCATGGTTTTTCTACGGCACGTACTACTACGCACAAGGCATGTACCAGCGTGGTGGCGAGCAGGCGGCCGTGGCCCGGCAGAAGACGGAGCAGATGCTGCTGGAACTGCAGCAGCCGAATGGCTCGTGGCAGCCGCGCAACGGGAATGAACGCAGCGCAGGCCCAGTCTATGCCACAGCACTGGCGCTGCTGAGCCTCTCCGTGCACCACCATTTCCTGCCGATTTATCAGAAGTAGTGGCGGCGCCCCCGGGCGATACACACAAGGCATGGGCACTGCCATGAATGCACGGTGGCCCGATGCGGCACTGTCTGGACAAAGTTATACCAGGACGAGTTGAAAACAGGTCTCTAAACGCGACGAACTTACCCAGCGCGTTGCGGCAGGCCCAAGGAACGGGAACGCCTCGTTCCCGTCAGCGGTCACCATGCTTGGTGATGTTGCGTGTCGAGTGCCCCCGTGTTCCAACAGAGTTCTTTGGCGGATACACGCCCTAAACCCTTTCACCCACGGGAACGAGGCGTTCCCGCTCCTTGGGCCTGTGCCACCTCCGTGTGTCTATGGATACGCTCGTCGTATGAACCATTTCAGGTAGTCCGACGTCTCATGCATAGACTCGGTTTCAACTTCCTTCGGTATTACTCGAAGCCAATGGTCATCGGATTCAGGCCCACCGCAATTTGGGATTTCCAATCCCATGAAAGGATGGTGAAATCTGCCGCATTCCTTCATGAAGCGCAGACTGCTGATCCTCTCCACGATCACGTGCCTCACGCTGCTTGCCTTGGTGCCGCTGGCCATGTCGGCATGGGCGCTCTCCATCCTGAGGGCGGAGGAAGGCCACCGCACGAAGGTCGTCTGGGGTGTTCCGAAGCCGCTCCAACAGCAGTTCTTGAAGAAATTCATCGCGCCCAAGAACTTCAAGTGGCGGCCGTACTCATTGACCATCGGTGGCTCTGTAAGCAACGCTGAACAACTGGCAGCGGCGCTCCCGTGGTTGCCGGGGACAGTGAAAAAGATGACCATCCTCATCCATGATGATGCGGATGCCCTCAAGGTGTACCACGCCTCCATGCAGCTCGATGAACTGGAACATTTCGCATTCACGGGCGCGGAGCTGGACCCGAAATCCATCGCGGAACTCAAGCGGCTGCCGCAACTGAAGACATTGACGCTCCAGTGGGCACCGGATGATTTGCGTGAGTTTCCCAAACTGCCCGCATTGGAGCATGCCTTTCTGAGTGTGAAAACGGTGAAGCCCGAGTCACTGGCCAGGGTGTATGCCTGCCCGAAACTGAAGCGCCTGCAGATTCTGGGAAAGTCCATGACCCTGGCAGAACTGCAGGCCTTTGACTGGCGGCACTCCTCCCTTCAGGAACTGATCCTGGGAAGCGTACAGGCGACGGATGCCGAGCTCGGAGCCCTGTTGGCAGACATCAAGAAGCAAGCACCAACCCTGAAGGTCCTGTACATGAACAATGGTCCCAAGAAGAAGTAGGACGTTTGGGTGACGTCGACGAAGGCCCTCGGGGCTTCCCTTCCCTGCTCCATTCTCGGCGGGTGGGGTATGGTGTGATGCCAGCCCTGCAGAGGGGGACTCACCGGCTCTTTTTGGTGCTGGGGGAAAGTGGATTATGGGTACCCATCCATATTTTTTGACGGCAGGGACACTGAAGACATTTCCACCGCAAAAGGTATTGAACTTCAAAAGCTTACGTGAAGTTCAGGCACACTCGTTTCGAGTCCAAATCAGCGAGTGAAACGTTAAAGCTGCTCCCAGCATGAACTTTTTTAAGCCCTAAGGCGGCAGTTGGCACGCCCCCTGCTTTCTGCGTCTCCGTTCTCGTTCGGCGTCACGCTCTTCCGCGGGGTCTCCGGCAGGCATCACGAAGACAATACATCACACCAACCTATGATTCGAACTCACATCCTTGGAAAAACCCAGCTCGTGGCGCTCGCTGCTGCTGCGATCCTTACGGGTGGCAGCTGGCTTTCGGCGCAAGACGCGCCGGCGCCTGCCCCGGCACCCGCCCCTGCTGCTGCTGAAGCCGCCGCTCCCGCGGAACCTGCTGACCCCACCTTGGAACAGCGTGTGGCTGACATCGAAGCATACATGAACAACGTCCAGCGTCCGACTGATCCTCCCGCTGGCGAAGAGCGCAAGGTGAAGTCCAACATTCCTGGACCTGGACCTGGCCACAATGCCTGGCAGATGACGAGCTCGGCCCTCGTGCTCTTCATGACCCTTCCGGGCCTGTTCCTGTTCTACGGCGGTCTGGTGCGCAGGAAGAACGTCCTCTCCGTGATCGCCCAGTGCATGGGCATCGCGGGTCTGGTCGCCATCCTCTGGTGGGCCGTTGGTTACAGTCTCTCCTTCGGTGGCACGGGCAAGTTCCTTGGTGATACCAGCATGGCCTTCCTCAAGGGTGTGGAACCCGGCAATACCGGTGCTGGCTACTGGTGGATCTCGGACGTGATGTGGTGCATTTTCCAGCTCACCTTCGCGATCATCACTCCTGCTCTTATCATCGGCGCCATCGCTGAGCGCATGAAGTTCATCTCCGTGCTGATCTTCGTGGCCATCTGGATGTTCGCTGTGTACTTCCCCTTCGCCCACATGGTATGGAGCACCTCCGGCTTCATGTGCGGTCCGCTGAACAAGGAAGCCACCATCAAGGCCATCGACTTCGCTGGTGGTACCGTGGTGCACATGACCTCCGGTTGGAGCGCCCTGGTGCTCTGCCTCATCCTCGGACCCCGCAAGGGCTACGGCAAGGAGCCAATGCCTCCGCACAGCATGGTGCTCTGCGCCATCGGCACCGGCATGCTCTGGGTTGGCTGGTACGGCTTCAACGCGGGTTCCGCGCTTGGTGCTGACGCCATCGCCTCCAACGCCTTCGGCACCACCACCTTCGCAGCGGCTACCGCTGGCTTCACCTGGGGTGTGCTTGAGTGGATTCTCCGTGGCAAGCCCTCCGTGCTCGGCTTCTGCTCCGGCATCGTGGCTGGTCTTGTGGTCATCACTCCTGCCGCTGGCTTCGTGACCCTGACCTCCTCGGTCATCATGGGCGTGCTCGCCGGTGTGGTTCCCTTCATCGCGTGCATCTTCATCAAGAAGGCTCTTGGTTATGACGACTCGCTCGACACCTTCGGTGTGCACGGCGTGGGCGGCACCCTGGGCGCCATCCTCACCGGCGTCTTCGCTGATGAGAAGGCCAACAGCGTGGTGGGCGGCCTCAAGGACGGCCTCCTCATGGAACAGCTCAAGGCGGTGGGTCTGACCATCGTGTGGGCTGTGGTGGCCACCGCGGTCATCGCCTTCATCGTGAAAGCCATCGTCGGCCTCCGTGCGACGCCCGAAGTGGAAGAGTCCGGCCTGGACCTTCCGGAACACGGCGAAGCCGGTTACGAAATGCACTAACACCAAGTTTGGGTTGTTACGGTCGGTTCCGTAATGCGAACGCCGGTGGGGTTTCCCCGCCGGCGTTTTGTTTTGGGTGGAGAAGAGGTGCGCAGTCCAAAGTAGTTTCGGCTTCCGTCGAGTTGGAACTGGAAACCTCTTGTGACTTGCCACGCGCTTTTGATTCGACTGAAGTCGAAGCTACTTTGGTGACAGGTTATCCAGTTGTCAGGCCCAAAGCGTAATGCACCATGCAAGTGACGCTCCGTCTCATCCAGACGTGCTGAGGCACAGTAAAGTCATGCAACAGGAGCCTGTGATATTTGCCACCCCAGGGTACTATAGTCGTGAATTGGCTGCTGAGGAAGTGCCGCAGTTACAGGCATTGTTTGACGCGAATCCGGAGTACTTCCTCGCGATGAACGGGCAGCCGCCACAAGGACACGAAGCGTGGGGAGAGTTTGGAGACTATCCCCCCGCGCACCTCCCGTATGCGAAGCGGTGGTTCGCAGGTCTCTTTGATGAACACGGGAAGATGGTGGGAGTAGTCTCGATGGTGTCGGATTTTTGCGTGGCTCACGTGTGGCACGTCGCACTGTTCATGATTGCCACCCGCTTTCAGGGGCAAGGTGTGGCCCGGGCGATCTATGAAGCGCTGGAAATTTGGATGCACGACTCAGGCGCGCGATGGATCCGGCTGGGCGTCGTACGAGGAAATGCCCGTGCGGAGCGTTTCTGGACGAGGCAGGGCTTTCAGGAAGTGCGTGCCCGCCATGTCGCTGAGCCGGATGGACGCACCACGAGCGTCCGCGTGATGGTGAAGCCGATGGAGCCATGGAAACCGGAGAGCGAGATCAAGGAATACCTGGCACGCGTGCCAAGGGACAGGCCGGAGTCAGAACTACCGTGAGGTCGCTGGCATCCGTCGCAACAGCCCACTGTCAGACCTGCACAGCCCACGCGCTACCTCGGCTTCATCAGCCTCACCGACTTGATTGTGATCGTGTCTCCAGCGCTGCCAACCGGTACCGGGTCGAAGCGCAGACGAATGATGCTACCCTTGTAGCTTGGGACACTTGCAAGATCGATCTCATAGCGATGAAACTCACCATCACCCTGGATGGGAAACTGGATGAAATCCTTCGCTCCCGGTGCGTCTTCACCGTGGCGCTGCCAGTAGACCACGGCCGTCTTGTGAGAGGTCTTGATGGCGCATTCGATCGACAACCGTGGAGCCTCTTCCGCGCGCCAGAAAGAAAAGGCGCTGAGCAATTGGGGGTCCTCCTGGTCGAGTGTCACCTGAAGCGCACCGCGGACGGGCCAGCCTGCATCCCGTGCGTTCATGTAGATCCAGCCTTGCCGGTCATTCTCAAACGTCCATGCCGGGAGCGCTGATGACGATGCCTTGCTGGCCATCGCGCGAGCGCGTATCTCTGCCAACGTTCCCGCCAGCAGCTCGTAGCGGAACTCATAGACGATGTTGTGGTCGAGAATCTCCTGTCCCTGGCCTGCGAGATAACCGGTGCTCGTGGCGTGCGTGTCGTTCGGTCCCGGCTTCCCCGCAAAACCGCCTGTGAAAAAGGTGCGCCCCGGCGTGAGCAGACCGAGGCCTCTGTCGTTGTCATCGAGCAAGGCAGCCCAGCCCTCCGTCCCCTGCCAGAAGGACCACGGATGCTTGCCCGTCGACTTGGGGATGATGTTCGCCGGAGCATCACTAAAAGGCTGGTCACCCGTGTAGCTCACCACGCGGTGGAAGGGAGCATTGGCATACACCGCCGGCAGTTCCTGGAGCCGCGCGGGATATTGCATCTTGTCGACGCGGGCATTGTTCAAGCGGGCACGCACCGTGACCACTGCACCATCCAGGCGCAGCCATGACTCGAAAGTACAATCCCCCGGCACGTTGTTGAGCGGCCACTGCAGCGGCAGCGTCTTCACATAGATCGACTGTCCATCGTTGCGATGCTCCAGCACCTTCGAGCCATGCTTGAAATCATCTCCCGCCTGAATGGGATTCCAGCCGATGTGTTCCCAATGTTCTGAAGGCTGCTGGCCATTCACCGAGAACGGCACCGGACCGGAAAAGAAGGAAAGCTGCACCTGCCGGCCGAGATCGAAGTTGTTGATCACATTCTCCTCCCCTGCCCTGGCCAGAAAGACAATGGCTCCGCCGCGATTCAAATCGATGCCGACCTTCACGTCGGCATTGCTGAGGTAGCTCATGCTCGCGCCATCGGGCACTCCTGCTGATAAGGCCATGAAGTGACAGCAGAAGAGAACCGGGAGGAGGAGAGTCGATTGAAGTAGCGTCCTATTCACGGGAAATGGTATGTGCCCTTCATGAAAGGCGTCTTGTGGATTCGTTCAACAGGTGAGTCACGGTAGCGCATAAACGTCATGGAGAAGGGCGATACGCACAAATGATCCGGATGCTGTGACGCGAGCAGCCCTGCTGCCGCTTTGCTCAAGTGCAGCCTGCTGCACGCCGCGTTGCGACGAAGTCGCCAAGTTTCTCTGGGCACTTTGCGCTACGAGCGAGCGTCACACTGTTGCCGACGCACGCAATGCCCAGGCATTTGGGAGCTTCGCTGCATCGAAACGCGCAGCAGGCTACGCCAGGGAAAGCGGCAGCAGGGCTGCGCGCAGTCCAAGGACGCTGCGCGTCATGGTCTCTGGATCATATGGGGAGGAACGTCAGAGTGAGCGGAAGGCCAAGCAGAAGATGGGTATGCGGAGGCCCTCGGGGCTATCCTACATGTCCTGAAGTAGTAACAGCACACACGGAGGAGACAGCGGCGCGGGCAAAGAAAATGAAAAGAAAAGTGCTCCGGCAGTCACAGTCCCGGGGGGCTGTCTCGTCATCACTGGTGACACCCAAGAAACGACCATGAAAAACACCACTACCCATACCGCCACCCTGGATGCCGAACCGCAAACCCAGCAAACCGCGAATCCGCCGCGCAGCATTGAAGCAGCACGGGAGGGGTTGCGGGCGTTTGCCCAGCACTATGACTATGATGTGAGCTATCTGGAGGCGCTTATGGACGCGTCGCCGGAAGCGTTCTTCGCGTTTGAAGCGGCCATGGGAGCAAGCCGGTTTCAGAAGGCGGCGCCGACGGAGTTGCTCGCCATCGTGAAGATCGCCGCGCTACGCACGGAGGACTGCGGTCCCTGCACAGAGTTGGCCATCAAGATGGGTCGCGAGGCGGGCATACCGGATGCGATCATGCGCGGTGCATTGCACGGCGGGAAGGGCCTGAGCCCGGAGCATCTGGACGTTTATCAGTTCGCCCACGCGGTGACCACGAATGAAGAGATGGACCCGGACCTGCTGCCGCGTCTGGAGTCCCGCTGGGGTCGCGAGGTGATGGCAGAGCTCGGAGTGGCACTCGTGGGCGCACGCATCTATCCTACGATCAAACGTGCTCTGGGATATGCAAAGAGCTGCTCGCTGATTCCCGGACTGCTCGCATAGGGCGCGGGAGGGTTGATGGTCTATGGTTGATAGTTGATAGCCTGAACCAGAGGCTGCTGACAGGCACCAAAATCGCAATGAGCGGATGGATTCCTCTTCAGACTATCAACGCACAACCACCAACCCTCAACTTTTCTCAAGCTATCAACTATCAACCATAAACCATCAACTCTTCCCCATGACCTTCTCCAACCCCCAGGCCGCCGCATTTGAAGAGCATCGCGGTCTGCTGACCGGCGTGGCTTATCGCATGCTGGGCTCCGTCAGTGATGCGGAGGATATGGTGCAGGAGGCGTGGCTGCGCTGGACAGGCGCGGATACGTCCGAGGTGAAGTCCCCCAAGAGCTGGCTGCTCACGGTGGTGAGCCGGCTTTGTCTGGACCGCATGAAATCCGCGCGCGTGCAGCGGGAGCAGTACTACGGCACCTGGTTGCCGGAGCCGTATGTGAATGCCTGCGCGGAAGAGGCCAGTGTGCATGCAGAACAGGTGGATGAGAGTGTGTCGATCGCACTCATGCTGGTACTGGAAAAGCTGTCCCCGGAGGAGCGCGCCGGCTTCCTGCTGCATGAAGTATTCGGTCACACGTATGACGAGATTTCCGACATCCTCGGCAAGCCCGCGGCGAACTGTCGCAAGATGGTGTCGCGCGCGCGGGAGCGAGTGCGGTCAGAGAAGCCTCGCTTCACCGCGACGCATCAGGAGCATGAGGAGTTGCTGAAGAAATTCCTCGAAGCGTGTCGCGCCGGTGAACTGGAGCCACTGCTCAATCTGCTGGGTGAAAATGCGTCCCTGCACTCGGATGGTGGCGGCAAGGCGACCGCTGTGCCGAAGGTACTGCGTGACCGGAATGTGATCGCAAAGTTCTTCGTCAATGTCGTCCGGGCCGGAGAAGCAAGCGCGGATGGATTCGAAACACGCGTGACCACCTTCAATGGAGCACCAGGTCTGCTGCTCCTGGTGAAAGGGCATCCGGTCACGGCATTGTCATTGGAGGTACAAGACGGGAAGATCCATGCGATCTTTGCACACCGGAATCCGGACAAGCTGCGGCTGTTTGAGCAGGGAAGCACTGAGGAATAGCCGCAAAAGAGAGTAAAGAACTTAAGGGGTGAGCATGGGACCGCGGTGCCACCCGCAAGACCGTCTCACGTCTTGTGCCGCAGAGTTTTCACGCCAAGGGCAACCATGGCGATCATCAGCAGAATACCCAAAAGAGCCGCACCAGGCGCGTCGTCAGTTTCGCCAACGTAGATGCCGGCCAGGGCAATGACTACGCCGATAGCAAAGAAGGCGAATGCCTTGAGGTAGTTTGCTGTTGAGGGCTTCACGCCATCTCCCTTCGCTGGTTGTTTCACATTCATAGGTGAAACTATGGACCCGGCATGTGAAGCGTAGATGAACGTGGTGGGAAATGCAGGTGAATTGTCCGGTGCGCAGGGCAATCGACATCAAGGGGAATGGGGGCGGTCTCGTGCATTGGATTCAACACAGAGACGCAGAGGAACCTCGGAGCCTGAGGTCACGTCGCGAATCGCGTGGCCTACTGACCACTGACCACTGACCACTGACCACTGACTACTGACTACTGACTACCCCCTCATATCCCGCAACGCCGGAAACTCCTCCCGCCAGGCCGTCACATCCGCGAGATCCAGCCGGGCACTGACCACGCCCACCCCTTCCCCCGCATCGGCAATGATGTGGCCGTGCGGACTCACGACGACGCTGCGGCCATTGTATTTGAAGTTCGGATCACTGCCAGTGCGGTTCACACCGATGACGTAGGCGAGGTTCTCAATCGCACGGGCTTGCAGCAGGGTGAGCCAGTGGTGGTAGCGCTTCACGGGCCAGCTCGCGATGACGACCATGACATCTGCGCCTTTTCTCACCGCGGTGCGGAAGTGCTCCGGGAAACGCAGGTCATAACACACCAGCGGCGCGACGGTGAAGCCTGCCCAGGGGAAGGTGACGATTTCAGAGCCCGCCCTGTGGCACTGGGATTCGCCGCCAAGGCTGAAGGGTTGAATCTTTGCGTAGCGCGCGAGCAGGGCGCCATCTGGCCCGAAGGTGACGGATTCATTCCACCCCATCTCAGCTTCGGACTGCCCTTCCACGGCAGACACCACACCTCCCATGACATGGCAGTCATGGTCGCGCGCCAGGCCGGAGAGAAAGGCCTCGTCCTCACGTGTCGGCGCCTGGGCGGTGGCGGAGAGGTTCAGGCTGAATCCCGTGGGAAACATTTCCGGCAGCACAACCAGTGAGCCCGGTTGGGGACGATTCACCTCCAGCAGGGAGCGCACTTTGCCGTAATTTGCGGCCTTGTCCTCCCAAGCGAGGTCGAACTGGACGAGATGCACATGCATGGCGATGAACGAATGACCAGCAGTGGCCCATCACGGGCGGGACTGCAATGGCTTTTCATGGCCTCGGCATCAGGACCTTGCCGCCAAATAGGTTGCGCCACGAATCAAAGTGCGCTTGGTTTGCGTAACCAGAACCAATGAGCAGGCGTACCCTGCCTGCGCATGTCTCCCATGAATCATTCCTTTCTTCCCCGATGGATGTCCCGGCTCAGTGGCGTGATCTGCGCCCTGGCCCTCTCCGCAGCTTCCGCCCAAGGCGAGGCCCAGAAGTATGACGCCGCCTCCTTCCCCGGATTCGTGGTGGATGAAGTGGTGGTGCCCGTGCCGAGCGAGATCTTCTCCGTACTGGACAAGCTGGGCGAGCCGAATTGGAAACAGGAGCTGCGCGGTGTGAAAACACCCACCACGACGGATCGCTATGAGCTCTCCCTCATCTTCGGCACCGTGGTCGCTGAAGGTTTCGTGGCTGTGCAGGCACAGGACAAGAAAGCCGTGGAAGACATTGGCCGCGAGGTGCTGAATCTCGCCCAGAGCCTGGGTCTCACGAAGGCCGTCCGCCCCCACGCCCAGAGCATCCTGGACGCCGTGGAGAAGAATGACTGGAAGGCTGTGCGCAAGGAATTCGACCAGACGCAGGCCACGGTCCGTTTTGAAATGGAGCGCACACGCGACATCGACCACGCCCAGTGCGTGAGCCTCGGAGGCTGGCTGCGTGGCACGGCCAGCGCCACCTCCGTGGTGGCCAAGGCCTACAACGCGGACCGTGCCGAACTGCTGAACCAACCCATGCTGGTGGAGCATTTCTCCAAGTCCATCACCGGCATGTCCTCCGAAGCCAAGAGCAATGCTACCGTGGCCGCCATCTCGAAGGGGCTGACCACCATCCGCAAGGCCATGGACTCCCAGGATGGCAACATCACCCAGGAGCAGGTGACCACCATTCGCAAGACCTCCGAAGAATTGCTGGCACAGATCCTCAAGAAGTAAGTCGCTCTCCGGACACATCCCAAAAAGTCAGAGTCGCGTCAGAAACACCCCGCCCCCAAGCAATCTTCAATGAAGTTGTCCCTCCCCAGAAGGCTCTTCCTGGCCCTTGCCGCGTGTGCCGTGGCGATGTGTCTCCCGCTGGTGCATGCCACGGTGGATGAAGCCCACGACTATGCCATGCAGGCTGCCACGCCCTTCGTGGAGCAAGGCTTCACCGTCCGTGAAGACTACTGGAACGGCGAAGTGGAGAACGCGCAGAAGCTCGCGGTCCGCCACCAGCTCTTCAAAGGAAACGAATACGCCTTCTGGCTCGGTACCGCCGTGGATGACGCGGAGCTGGAGCTCGCTGTCTATGATGTGAAAGGCCAGCCCGTGCACATGGAGCTGAAGTCCGCCAAGAACTACTGCTCCGTGCGGGTGAATCCCCCCAAGACCGGCACCTACACCGTGGTCTTCAGCGTGAAGAGCAAGAAGGAAAAGGGTGTGACCTGGGCGCTGGCGTACGGGTATCGTTGATCGGTGCGCGGTTTCTGGTTCTTTGTTTTGAGTGATGGGTGAATGCAGCCGTGGGGAGCTCGTGCTGACTAGGCAGTCTTGTTGTGTCCGTTCAGCTGGGTGTGTTGGGCTGCGTGGGATTCAACACAGAGGCACAGAGGCACAGAGGAGCTTCGGAGACTGAGGCCGCTTGGTGTGGTCGATGCATTCAGCTGCTGATTCCCATCATTCGCCTGTAAACGGCTTTGTCCCTCACCCCTATTCCCCGTCATTCCGTTCAGTCCCGCGAATCATCTCTGATACCATGGAAGACCTGAAGAAGCTGTTTGTAGAATTCCTTCAAGCTCCGACGCAGGAGAATTTTCTGAATGTGCGGAATGCCGTGCTGGCGGATGCGCAATTCGACCCGTACACGGATGCCATCGACGGTGTGCCGAAGATGATGGAGGCTGGTGAGCTGGAGCAAGCGCTGGAGGTGATGAAGCACGCCCTCTTCCCCCACCTCGTGCTCAGCCCCGGGGCGCACCTGAACATCGCCTTCGTCCTGCACAAGCTGGGCCGGGAAAAGGATGCCGCCTTTGAGCATCACATCTCCCAGATGCTGCAAAAGGCGATTGAGGAAACAGGCGACGGCACGGAAGCGCGCCCCTACCTCGTCACGCGCACCTCGGATGAGTATGACTACCTCTTCGCCCACGAGTTGGAAGCGAAGACCCAGGCGCTCGCGAAGAGTCCGGATGGCAAACACGAGTACGACGTGCTCACCACCACCACAGGCCAGCAGATTTGGTTTGATGTCACCGACATCAGCCGGGTACTTGCCAGACGGATGGAGCGTGCCGGAGAAGCCTCCGAATAGGAGTGGTCCAAACAACAAACGTTCAACGGCTAACTTGGGCTGGGACTGCGACTGCCTGCTGCAGCAAGGGTGAACCCGATCAGTGTCCACATCCGGCGGAAGTTGCCACCGCTTGTGTTGCCCCACGGAAAGAGATTCCGCAGGGTCGTAAGATAGAAAAGGCGGGCTGTCGCTTTCGCTCCAGCCCGCCCATGTGATCATCACCGCGACCGCGCTCCCTACATTGTCACCTTCCGCTTCGTGCTTTCGGTGGTGGTTTTCTCGCCGGTCTTGCCACCCAGCGAATCACGCACGGACTGGCTCCGCTCGAGCTTCTTCTTTGGAGCTTCCTCGTCGACTCCGATTTCAGAGCTGTCATCGAGATCGAGCACGGAAAGGTCTTCATCGTCGACATCGAGGTCGTCCCCTCCCTGCTGTTGCGACTGCACCGTCAGAGGTTCCTTGGGAGTGGCCTTGAGTCCGAGCTTCTCACGCACGGAGATCACACCTTCCTCCTTCTTGATTTGGGCCTGAACTTCCGCACGCGCCAGCTCCGCCTGATCGATCTTCCGCTGCACCTCAAGCATCTGCTCGTCCGTGGGCACTTCGCCGATCTTGAAGTGCCGGGCCAGATTCATGTTGCCCCGCTGATCCTTGAGCTGCTCGATCTGGCTCTTGAGCGCACGATCGCTATCCTTCAGGATCTCGACCTGCTTGCGGTCATCCTGCAGGGATACACCTTGCTGCACTTCCTTCACGGCAGCGCGTAGAGTTTCGAGCTGCTTTTCGATTTGCTCGATCTCACCATCGACACCCTTCGAACCATGCTTGAAGAAGGCCTTCACATGGTCGCCGGCGCTCGGATTGTTTTGGAGCTGGGCCTTGCGGGCTTCCAGCTTGTCGATCTCGTTCAGGGCGGGACCTTCGCCACGCTCCAGGCGGACGACCTGCTGGCGCGCCTTGGCGTAGCTCTCCAGGTCACCGGAGAAAGCTTTCTCGCTCTTGGAGTTCTTCATGAACTGCAGGCCCTGGCCGTTGGTGGCCTTGACGGAGCAGTCCGGGTTCTCGGAGAGCAGCTTGTAGATGTCTTTGACCTCCTGGGGCAGATCATCGGGGATCTTCTTTCCGTCATTGGCAGGGTCACGCAGGAAGGTATCGATGCGGGCCTGCAGGGAGCACAGGTCGGCCACTTCGTTCATCTGCTTCTGACCCTCGCGCACGAAGGTGTCCAGATTTTGGAAGACCTCCTTCGCCACGTCGCTGGGCTCGGTGCTGGTGACCGGCATGCCGACGTTCTTGCTGATTCTGGCCAGTGACTTCGTGAGGTCTTCGATTTCCTTGCGTGCTGCGGGCGTGCCCTCGGCTTCAAGCTCGGCGATGAGATCCACGAACTGGGTCTTGGCATGGACGAGACCGTCGAGAGCCTCCTTGTTGCCCGCCACTTCGCGCAGGGCCGTGGCCATTTCCTGAGACGGACCGATGCCGTCATAGTCGCGCCAGAGTTTCGAGGGGTCACCACCCAGCTTTCCACCGCTGACCTTCTCACGATTGAAGAAGTCCAGGATGCGGTTGTTCTCAAAACGCACGCCGCCACCGCCGGTCATCTTGCCGCCGGGAGCGGTGATGAGTTCGTTGAACGCATGACCGAAGTCGATGCGGCCCACGCGAGTGCCACCCACGTCGATCATGTTGCCGGGGTTCACGTCATGGTCACCCATGAGCGCGGAGAGGGCGATATTCCGCCGCACATCCTGCGCTGCCTCATCCTTCAATGCCAGCACGCCGGGGCCCGTGGATTTTGTGGGATCCAGCGTGATGTAGGCATGCTTCTTCTGCTTGCCGTTTTCATCGATGATGGGGGTCTTGCCATTGCTGTCCTTTGGAAGAAGAGCCAGCTTGGGATCGATGTCCTGCATCTCCCTGCGATAGCGGTCATCCAGGTCGCCCTTACCGCCCTGCAGGTACCGTGAGGTCACCTTGGGCTCGTGCGTGTGTTCGTCCTGGCGGAGCAGCACGTCCGGGATGAAGTCGCGGTTGTCTTCACCCACGACCGCCTTGGAAATGTTCGTGGCGATGACCTCACCATAGTTCTCATGGTTCAGGCCGCTGGACTTCAAGCGGCGTCCGAGACCCGAGTGGGCGATGGAGCCCTTGAGCTGGAAGTTTTCACCCTCCACCTTCACGCGGCCGCTGCCCGTGGCGCCGCCGGCACCCACGACCTGCTTTCCGCGGAAGTCCTCAAAGGATCCATAGTGCGGCTCGCCGGGTTGCGGGGGCTTGGGTCCCAGCCGCATCTCGGGATTCTCCACATTGTGCTGGGCGATGACCCAGAGGTCTTCCTTCTGGTCATCCACCAGCTGCTCGACGCGCTCATCGATGCTGCGCTCAAGGTCGCGGATGTCCTGCAGGATTTCCAGACGCTCCTGCTCCAGCTCCCGGCGCGCCGAGGTGGGTCCCCCCTTCGGAATGGCGCCGAGCGTGCCGAGCACACCGGGATTTTTCAGCTTCTCAATGTTCGCCTCCACCTCGTAGAGGCGGGAAGTAAGCTGGGCAAACTGCGGAGTGTGCATGCTGGTAAGCTGCTGCTTCTCCTGCCCACGCAGATTCTCGGTGAGGCGCGTGAACTCCGCGAAGTCTTCGTCGCGAATGGCCTTGCCCGTGGAGTTGAGCTGCACCTTCAGGCTGTCGAAGCTGTGCTTCTCACCCGTTCCAAGGGCAATGTTCTTTTCACTGACGTGCTGCTCCAGGGCAATGGTGCCAATGTAGGAAGTCTTCCCCGTGGAGGAGAGATGGGTACCCGTGACGGTGTCGACGGTCACCGCCGTACCCTTGTAGGAGTCCATCTCACTCAGCTCACGGAGGGAGGACTCCGTCTGGTGCATCACCGCTTCCGTGTATTCCTTCCCGGTGAACTGCTTCACCACGCGACCTTCCCCGCGCAGCGTCTGGATGTGCTGCTGCATCTCCTGCAGGCGCTTCACCGAGCCTTCGATTTCCTCGTGCGTGAGCTTGCCGCGGGCGCCATCCGGCGGATAGCCCACGTTGGAGAGGGTCTCGCGCAGGTCCTCCGGGCGCAGGCTTTCAATCTTGCGCGCCGTGTCCTCATGCATGTAGCGCGGCAGATTCTTTACAGGGAAGTTGGGTGCCCCCTGCTGCTCCAGCATCTCGCTGCGATCCATCTGGGGAAAGGCGAGATCGTTGTCGATGCCGCGCACCTCGCCCGTCTCGGGGTCGATGAAAATATTCCCCGCATGGCGGTCGACCTGACCCGTGATGTAGTCCAGCGCCTCCAGGTCATAGAGTCCCTTCTGCACATTGTGCGAAGAGTAGTCGATGTCCATGAAGTAGGTGTGGCCGTTGGGCAGGTTGCCCATGGTGCCGAGACCATCCACCTGCACGCTGATGCCGATGGGGTGTCCATCACCATCCATGCCGAATTTCTCCTGCGCCAGGCAGCGGGTGCCAAGCAACTGGTCCACGGCAGAGCTGGCCACCGCGCGGGAGAGCAGGTGCACATCCTTCTCGCCAATCTCCAGCTCCAGAGTGTCGATGTTCATGAGCGGCCGGGAGATCAGCGGCTGCGCCGTGGACATCGTTGTCTCCTGGTCCTTCAGCCTCGTGGAGATGTTGACACACTTCGCGATGGCCTCGTCCTGCGCGTGATCGGGAAGCTGGGTGACAATGGAACTGATGTCGAAGTCCGGCCAGCCTTGCTCGATCTTCTTGCTGAGGTAGCTGACTCGCTCCTCCAGCTTCTGGCGTTCCTCCAGCCCGAGTTCCTCAGTTTCCAGCTTGTGCTGGGCTTCATCGCGGATCTCCACGAGGCGTGCCTGAGCTTGCTGGTTGGCAAGATCGCGCTGGCCGAGCAGCACCTGGCGGACGTCATCCACTTCGCGTTTGGCGATGCCCCGGGTCTCCCCGCCATCACCCAAGGGGCGCTCGCGCCGGCTCTGGGCTTTGAAGGTGACGCTGGCCTGTCCCAAGTTGTCGCGGTCTTCGAGGTCAAAATCTCCGCTGGGGACGATGTCTGTGGGTTCGTTGGGGAGTGGCATGATGTGGTAAAAATGATGATGCTGAAAATTTGGGATCCCGTTAATGGAGATTTCGGAAGGAGCGAGTGAAAGTTACGCCACGAGAAGTGGAACCAGCCCCGATTTAGCGCGTTTTTGAATGGACCCTGAAGAGGCTGGCGATCCCAAAGTCCATCTCCCCGCCAACAGCTTCCATTTGCGCTTCCTCCATTGCTGTGTAAGATGCGGCACCATGAAGTCCTGAGACAGTTGTGGGTGCCAGATGAGCGCCCAAAAATATTTGAGCGGATCCGGTCCATTGTACCGTTGTGGCTGTCTTCAGTTTTTGGCAGACTGATCGTATCTGGCGGATGGTGGGCTCCCCTGCACTCCTGCCACCTACCTTCCACAGAGATGCGTTGTGCCCTGCCGGCCAGCCGTTCTCCCGCGATTCAGTTTCAGACCATTCTCATTTATTCCCTGTTCCATGCCCTCAGTTACTCTTAATTACGAAACCCCTCAGTTTCTCCACTCCCTCCTCGGTGACGACATCACCCAACTCCGTGCGTTGCAAGACGCCTTCGGCATTCGCGCGACCTCGCGGGATGGCTGGGTGAAGCTGGAGGGCGACCAGAAGGACATCGAGTCCGCCAAGGATGTCTTTGTAGAGCTCGAAAAAGTCCGCCGCAATGGAGGGGATATCACACCGAACACCTTCCGGCTCATTGTGGACAATGCACGCCAGCCCTGGAGCGACAATCCGGCGGAAAATCTCATGGAGCTCAAGCTGCTGGGCACCGGTCGCAAGCCTCCCGTGATCGCAAAGACGCGTGGGCAAATCGAGTACATCCGTGCGATGAAGGAGAACGAGGTCGTCTTCGGCATCGGTCCCGCCGGCACGGGCAAGACGTACCTGGCCATGGCGCAAGCCCTGCATTCGCTGAAGGAGAAATCCGTGCAGCGCATCGTGCTTACTCGCCCTGCGGTAGAGGCCGGTGAGGCGCTCGGTTTCCTGCCCGGCGACCTCAATGAAAAGGTCGCCCCCTACCTGCGCCCGCTCTATGACGCGCTCTATGAAATGCTGGAAGCCGACGAAGCGGAAAAGCTGCTGGAGCGCGGCATCGTGGAAATCGCCCCGCTCGCGTACATGCGAGGTCGCACACTGAAGGGGTCCTTTGTGATCCTGGATGAAGCGCAGAACACGACGACGGAGCAGATGCTCATGTTCCTCACGCGCCTGGGCGAAGGCTCACGCTGTGCCGTCACGGGTGACCCCTCCCAAGTCGACCTGCGCCGAGGCGTGCGCTCCGGCTTAAGTGAGGCAATTCAAGTGCTGCCCGAGGTGAAGGGCGTGCGCTTTGTCCGCTTCGAGCCCGCAGACGTGGTGAGGCTGCCCGTCGTGCAGCGGATCATCGAGGCGTACCGGGTGCATCGGGGGGCGGGTGACTAACCGGTCGGTGGTCCGCACACTCCGTGTGCGGTCAGGACGTTTGGCATGGCTTGGTGATGAACCAAGCCACTTGCAGCACGCTTGTCTCCCATGCTGATGTGATCCGATGCACCCACGTCGAGTGCATTCTCTGGATGTTTGGCACCTTCACGGAGCTTATCACCCACTCTGACCGCACACGGAGTGGGCGGACCACCAGAACACTTTCGTGAGAAATTCACGCCAGCTTCATTCATCATTCACGAAGCTGCGGATACTGCCCGCATTCCCATGAAGACCCTCCTCGAATTCTCACGTGAACTGGCCGCGATTGGTCAGGCTGGATTGACGTATTCAAAAGATCCATTCGACAAAGAGCGCTTCATACGACTCCGCCAGATGGCGGGTGAGCTTCTCGAGATGCACGCAGGCGTGCCAGACTTTCGCTGGCCCGATGAGATTGGCTATCCCACGCCGAAGGTGGATGTACGAGGCGCCATCTTCCAGGGTGCACAGGTGCTGCTCATCAAGGAAACCGCCTCAGGCTTGTGGACGCTGCCCGGCGGCTGGGCGGATGTGAACAGCAGTCCGAAGGAGAATGTGGAGCGGGAGTGTCTGGAAGAGACAGGCTATGTGGTGGAGGCCACAGTGCTGACCTCCATCATCGACCGGGATCGTGCAGGATATCCCAGGCACGCGAACTCGATTTTCAAATTGTTCTTCCTATGCGAAATCACCGGTGGTGCACCCACGACGAATGTGGAGTGCAGTGCGATCGAATTCTTTGATGTGGCAACGCTGCCGGAACTGGATCCACATCGGGCAAGCCGGGAGGATATTGAGCGGGCGTATCAGGCGTATCAGGATGGGAGTGCGGGGTCGCACTTCAATTGAGGCCGATTGATGACCAACGTTGTCTTACCACACAACCAAGAGAAAATGAACCGTCGCAGATGGCACAAGCTGTCGTGCCTTGTAGCGGCCTCCTATGGGATTTGGCTCCTAACGGGATTTACTCTGCCCATTTCTTTGCAGGAAACGCCTGACTATTCATACAAGTGGTCCTCTGGAGAGACACGGCATCCACTCGAACAGTTTGATTTTTCCCAGGGAAATTGGCGAGCGGTGATAGTGCTCTCTATAAACGAACGCAGCGACAAACCATTTGGCTATGCGTATGGCAATGTGCTTTGCACTTCCGATGTTGCGGTGCTGAACCAGCTTCGTGAGGTGCGCTTCATCGCCGGTGAGTCTGATGTATCAACAGTCACCAGTGGATTGTATCTTCTCAAGGACGGCAAGCGCATGTTTGGCACCGGCATCGTCCTTGAAGAGGTGAGCGAAGGAATGCAGAGCCGTGACTTTGGTTGGATTGCTCCGGTCGATGTAGGCGCATTGCACAAAGTGTGCGGACAATTCAGTCGTTCGTGGTTGCCGGTGGTGTTTTATTAGGTAGTTGCAGGACGCAGCACGCAAAGTAGCTTCGGCTTCAGCCGAATGGAATCGTCTCCTGAGTTTGCAACGTCACGCGAGTCCGGCTGAAGCCGGAGCTACTTTGAGTCGAGTATACTTTCGCGTTGCACGCAAGAATCGACATGCGGCCTGGAAAGGCCGCGCTCCTCCTCGCGAAGGGACTCGCGAGCTACGTTGGGCTACCGCACCACCATCCGCAGCGTCGGAGGCCGCAGTGAGGGATGCCTGTTTCCCGCAAAGCCGTGCACCACGCTGCCGCTCTTGGTCTCGGTGGTCTCACGGACGATGACGAGGGTGGCCAGGCGGTTGCCATCGCCTTGCAGAAACTCAGCGAGCTCCGGTGTCTTCACGGTGAAAGCGCCATCCAGCACGCCTTGGGGCATGGTGAAGGAGCCGAGCTTCACGGCCTTGTCCGGCAGCACGTTGCCGCCGACCACGTCATTGGCGGGAGCGTTGTCCCAGTTCAGGGAAGACTCCTCCCAATAGTCGAGGCTGTTGTCCGTGACGCCGTATACGGTGAAGACGGCGTCCGGCAGGTGCGAGGCGAAGCCCCAGCCGGTGGGCTCGAAGGTGAGCGTGAGCGCAGCTTCCGTGATGTCACGCCCCTGCACGGCAGCGAGGTCGAAGGCGAGCCAGGCCTTGCGACGGCAGGCCGTCTTGATTGGTGTATGCTTGACCAGCAGCAGGGTGTCTGAGAAATGCTCCTTCGTGTCGGGGCTGAAGGCATAGCCTGCTTTGCCACGGCCATCCGCGCTGGTGATGGTGATGGTATTTCCGCTCAGCGGCTGGGCGGCGCGACGCGCACGAGGCAGTTCTGTTTCCGGAGCATCATCCACCGTGGAGAGACCGGAGAGCTCCTCCTGGCTCACGCTGGCGCCCTGCTTCGTGAGCAACTTCAAACGCTGGCCGCTGGTCTGGTGGAGCAGTTCCACCTCGCCGTCGAACACTTCAACCGTAGCCGCGCCATCTGGTGCAGCGCTGATGCCGAAGTCGGTGCCATGGTCCACGAGCTTCGCATTCGCCGTCTCCACCATGAAGCCCACGGCAGGAGGCGGTACATGCGCCGTGAGAGCACCGCGATGCAGGTAGCACTTGTCCGCATTGATGATCTCCAGGTCCGCCGGTCCCTCAAGCGTGACTCGCGCGCCCTTCTGGAACTCGACAGTCGCCAGCCCCGCAGCGAGGCGAAGCCTGCCTTGCGAAAGATTCGCGCCCACCTCCGTGGGAAGCGTGCCGCTGTCCCAGCGCACGCCCTTGGAGTCCACGAGCTTCGCCACAAAAACGCGACGTTCACCGGAGGCATTGCCCTGCCAGTGGCCAATCCCCCACCCTGCCAGCAGAATGGCGATGCTCGCCGCGGCGGCGAGTGCGGCGGTGGTCCAGCGGCGCTTGTTCAGCGCAGGCGCCGCGGTCATGGACTTCGGCAATCCAGTGATCGCGGAGGCCATGTCCACCACTTCCGAGAGAGGCACGTCCTTGAGGCGCGCTTCCTTCAGCACGGCGTGTATCTGCACATGCTCAAGGTACGCACGGCGCGCGTCGGCGTTGTGGATGACGAGCGACTCCAGACGCTCGCGATCGGCGGCGGTGAAGTCACCATCGAAGAGGCGGTCGCAGAGGTCGAGCACTTCGGCCCGAGGGTCGTCAGGCGGCGGGGTAGTCATGGTCAGGGAGACGGTTCAGAGATTTGGTGACGCACTCGTGCAGCACATGGCGCACGCGGCTGAGCTGGCGGTAGAGAGCGGCGACGGTGCGCTTCAGCTTGTCCGCCATGGCTTCGAGGGAGAGACCTTCCGAGTAGCGCAGGTGCAGGACTTCGCGGTGATCTTCAGGCAGCTTCGTGATGCACACCTGCAAAGCCTTCTCACGCTGCTCGAAGTGATCGGCTGACGTTTCCTGCTCGCCAGCCACGGCATTAATGAATTCATCGCTGAAGTCGAGGCGGTCACGCTTGCGGCGTTTACGGTACGAGAGCACCTGGTGGAAGGCGACCTTGCGCGACCACGCGGCGAAGTTCGTCCCAGCCTGGAACTGGCCAAAGGCACGCCACATGCGCACCTTCGCCTCCTGCAGGATGTCATCCGAGTCCTGCGCATGCGGGACCAAGGCATAGACATACGCGCGCAGCATCCGCTCGTGGCGGGCGAGGAGGAAGACAAATTCTTCAGCGGGGTCGGGCGTGCTCATGAGAGACAAGGTCGTGGGCGCAAAAGGGGATCATGAACTGTAGTCCATGCATTGGGAAAATGGACAAGGAAAGTGCAGAGCTTGGGTCAATACCGGTCATACCGGCGTCACACCTGCAGAAAACGTGCACCCATCAGAAAATCATGAAAATCAGCCCCTTCCCGCACGAGACCTCCTCTTGCTCCATCCAGTTCGATGGCTCCATCATAACCTCTATCCCAAGATACCGATCTCTCCAATACACCCCTTCATCAAGCTACATCATCGGGTGACCACGACACCAAACCCACCATCCCCATGTCGAATACTAATCCAGACGCGCCACTCGAGGTAGCCATCATCAGGGCGAAGACTCACGAACTCTATCAAAATCATGCGCAGGTAAAACGGCTGCAGGGAGCCGAGGAGAAGGCCGCAGCAGAGTACGCGGATGCGGCGGACAACCTGAGCATCCTGCGCAAGTCGCCGCAGAATGACCCCGCTTACAGGGAAAAGAACAAGAACGGTAGCCTTGGAATGAACGGCTCTGAGTTCGACCAAATGCTGGCTCACTGGGTGAAGCAGGAAAAGGACTGCAGAGAAGCAGCCGAAAAGATCGCATCAGAACTCGGCCAGACGCAGCGGGAGATTGTTCGTTTGCAGACGGAACTCGCCCAGTTGGGCGAAAAGCTCCATCAGCGGAAAGAAGCCGCGGAAGTGGACGCCATCCAGGACGACCTGGGCATCGACTTCGACGATCTGAACAAACAGGGTAAGAGCACGGATGACCTGCTCCAGTCCACCGCAAAAAGCACCCAGGCACACCTGGAAACCAACGTGACCCAACAGGCCAGCACCGTGGGCCGCGTACAGAAGGACATCGACCTCTGCAACGATCTGCAAACCAAGCTCCAGGCGGAACGCGCCGCGCTGAGTTCCGGCGTCATCGACCGCGTGATGAACTGGAGGAAGATTTCAGAAATCGACAAGAACCTGAAGGATGTCGCCTCCAAGAAGACGGATCGCGAGTCGATGCTCAAAGTGGCAAAGTCCGAGCTGGACAAGGCCACTACGGAACTGGAAGCGCACACGAAGACCTTCGGTGTGAATGACGGGGCCAAGGTCAACAATGTCGGCACGCAAGCCCACATCAACTTCCATGGCCATGGCGACAAACAGCAGCAGGGTAAGAAGGTGACTCTGCCCAATACAGGTCCGAGCATTCAAGAGATGACTCAGCTCGGGCCCAAGGCGCCACACGTGCACAGGTAAGGTGAGGGCAGGTGCGAACGTGCCACACCCTGGACGTGTGCGAGCGAGAGCATGGTGCTCCGCTGCATCCGCGCTGGTGAGTTTCAAAAACTTCACCGTATTCTCATCGGATTGACTTTCTGCTCATTACGGCTGGAGCATTTTCTCCAGAGCACCGCCTCCTGAGAGGCTGTCGTAACCCTGCGGCCAGAATTCCGTTTTCCCCCTTACGGCTCCTTCGTCACTGGAGGTCAAGCCAAAAACACCCCCAACGACCATGCCTGCTACCAACGACGACCCTACAGTACCCCAAGCCCCCATCCCGCCCGAGCTGCAAGGTCTCAATGGCGAACTCTCCAACCTCGCGCTCGATTTTGGCAAGCGCCAGCACGAATTTGCCCAGGTGCCTTCTCAAGCCGGAGAACTCGACGGAGTCTACCAGCAACTGATGCCCAAGGAGACCGGGAATCCCTTCGCGCAACCGAAGGACACCACCTCTCTTGCGTCCAAGATGAAGGACATCACGGACAAGATGGACTACTGTCAGAAGGAAATGGCTTCGTGCCAGAAGCTCATCGAACAAAGCAGGCTGGCCAATGCGGGGACGAACCCTTCCCTTTCTGATATTCAAAAGGAGGTGGGCAAGAAGGTCGATGCACTCAAGGAGCTGAATTCCGAACTGCAAGGCAACATCAATGTGGCGAGAAGGGCCGCAGATCCCTGGGAGGGCATGCAAAGCGTGGAGCAGCGCCTTTCGCTTCAGGTGAAGGGGGAAACCCAGATCATGGAAGGCTGGAAAAATGACCTCGCGAAGGTAAACCAGCGGGAACAGGACCTGACGGCTCGCCGAGACAAGCTGAGCTCCAACCCCATCAGCAAGCTCTGGAACCGGAATGAAATCTCCAAGATCAACAAGGAGTTGAATGACTCGATTCCCAAGCAGCAGGCCGGGCTGAAGGAGGGGATCGACAGCTCTCAGAAGAACATCCAGAACGCGCAGGCGGGCCTGGGCAAGCTGGCCGAGGCGCAGGCCCAGCAGCAGGCGTTCATGCAGGCCCAGCAACAGATGCTGCAACAGCAAATGATGATGCAGCAGCAGATGCTTCAAATCCAGCAGCAGGCGCTCCAGCGCACTTTGGAGCAGGTGAAGCAACTGACTCCGCCGCAAGTCCTGCAGGGACTGCGTGACCAGGCGCATCAGGAGGTCATGCAGCAGGGTCCGCAGCGGACGCTCTCCCCCGCCGAGATGCGGCAGGCGCAGCAGCAGAGCGAGCAGCTGTTTCAGCAGAAGCTCCTGCAGCAGGTGCCGCCGGAGACTTTGTTGCAGCTCCAGAATCAGTCATTGCAGCAGATGCTGCAGGAGGGCCAGCAGCAGCAGATGCAGCAGGCCTGGAACAAGTACATGGCCCAAAATCCCGGGGCCATGGGTCTACAGAACTCGACCCCCACGAACATTCAGCGAATGGCTGATGGACACATGAACGTGGGAGAGGCCGCACACCTGTCCCATGGAGGGCACGGGATGAAGGATGGCACGCAACAGCCCCAACAATCGGTCGACAAGCCGAAGCTCGGTCCGCAGCAGCACGAGAATGTGGGCGAGAAGCTTCACCTTGGGCTCCATGGGCATGGAGACAAGAGCTCAAAGAGCCATGAGGTGGGTGCTCCGCAGCATCAGCTTGGGCAGGGGGTGCACCAGAAGCGTTGATCCACAGAGAGAGTCACACGCAAATGGGGGCAGGAGTGCCCCCTCAGAGTGCGGCGAGGTCCATCTCTACCGCCTTACCCTTTGGCGCGCTCAAGAAAGTAGCTTCGGCTTCAGCCGAATCAGGAGCGGGTCGCAGGATCCCAACGCATAACAGGTGCCCACTCGGCTGAAGCCGAAGCTACTTTGGGGAGGCGGCCAGCTCCTTGTGAAGCGAGCCCAGGCGCATTCACTCCTCAAAAAAAGCTCCCCAAAAATTCCATGTCCAAATATTGGGAAAGAGGCACTCGTCAGGGTGAGTTAACCAATTTCGCACTCACCGCCGATGCCGCTCGCCATCGCCCCCCCCATTTCCTCTCGTCGTGCGCACCTGTCCTCCACGTTGCGTGGCTGGCTGGCGTGCACAGGTGTTGTCGCCGCTGTTGCCGCCACTGGTGCTGAAGCCGCACCTGCGGAGGACGGCATGGCGTTCTTCGAGAACAAGGTGCGTCCACTCCTCATCGAGAAGTGCTACAACTGCCACGCCCCCGAGCACAAGGTGAAGGGCGGCCTGCGCCTGGATACCAAGGAGGGCACGCTGACCGGGGGTGACTCCGGCCCCTCCGTAGTACCCAAGGAACCGGACAAGAGCCTGCTCCTGCGCGCAGTGACGTATGAGGACCGCGACCTGAAAATGCCGCCGAAGCAGAAGCTCAGTGCGGAGGAGGTGGACATCATCCGCCAGTGGATTGCCATGGGCGCGCCGGATCCGCGTGAGGACAAGGTGACCGCTGCCGCGGAAGGTGGAAAGAAGGGTCCGCAGGTGGGTATGAGCATCGAGACAGGGCGGGAGTTCTGGTCCTTCAAGCTGCCCGTGAAAACAGAACCACCCAAGGTGAAAGACACCACATGGGCAAAGACGGACGCGGACCGCTTCATCCTCGCGAAGCTGGAGGAGAAGAAGCTCAAGCCTGCCTCCGATGCCTCCACGGATGTGCTGCTGCGCCGGGTGTATCATGATCTGGTGGGCCTGCCACCCTCGCCTGAGGATACCGCCGAGTTCCTTCGCAATCCGGATGTGAGCAAGCTGGTGGACAAGCTCATGGCCACGCCGCAGTTCGGCGAGCGCTGGGGGCAGCACTGGCTGGATCTCTCACGCTTTGCAGAGTCGAGCGGAGGTGGCCGCACCTTGCCCTTCAAGGATGCGTGGAGATTCCGCGACTATGTCATCGAGAGCATCAACAAGGATGTGCCACTCTCGCGTTTCATCACCGAGCAACTGGCGGGTGACCTGCTGCCGCATGCCGATGCCGAGGAACGCCGCCGACATCTTACAGCCACCGGCTTCCTGGTGCTGGGCCCCACGAACTACGAGGAGCAGGACAAGGGCGTGCTGCGCATGGACATTGTGGATGAGCAGCTGGATACGCTCGGCCGCAGCTTCATGGGCATGACCATGAGCTGTGCCCGTTGCCATGATCACAAGTTCGACCCCATCCCTGCGGCTGACTACTACGCCATGGCCGGCATTCTGCGGAGCACACGCACGCTGAAGAACTACACGGACAACGTGGCGCACTGGATTGACTCCCCTCTCCCGCTGGACGGTGACCAGGAAACGCGGATGCTGGCGAAGGAAACGAAGCTCGCCTCCATGGATGCCGAACTCGCTGCGGCCAAAAAGGCGCTGAAGAAGCTGTCGCCCAAGCCGGTGAAACTGCAACGGGGTCAGCCTGTCGACATCGATGACCTGCCCGGCATCGTGGTGGATGATGCACAGGCGAAGCGCGTGGGCACGTGGAAGGAGTCCAACAAGTATCCCTCCTTCGTGGGCGAGGGCTATGTGCACGATGACAACACGGGCAAGGGCACCTGCACCATCACCTTCTCCCCCACCATTCCGAAGGCCGGTCGTTATGAAGTGCGCCTCGCCTACATGGCGCTGGTGGATCGCTCGAAGAAAGCACCGGTGGCCATCCTGCACGCTGATGGCGAGGACACGGTGTACGTGGACCAGAGTGAGACACCGCCCATTGATGGACGCTTTGTCTCGCTGGGACAGTATCGTTTTGAGAAGGACGGTGCAGGCTATGTGCTGCTCTCCAATGAAGGCACGAAGGGCTTTGTCACTGCAGATGCCGTCGTCTTCATCCCCGTGGAGGAGCTGGACAAGGTTGGCAGCGAAGAGAAGGCGCCCAAGGACTCCAAGCTGGTGGCCATGGAGACCAAAGTGAAGGAGCTGGAGAAGGAAATCAAAGTCACCCGGCGCGATGGCCTGGTGCGTCCCGAGGCCATGACGGTGCTGGATGACAAGAAGCCCGAGGACTGCGCCATCCACATTCGTGGAAGCATCCGCAATCTGGGCCAGGTGGTGCCACGTGGCTTCCTCACGGTGGCTGTGCATGGCGACGCGCCGAAGATTCCTGCGGATCAAAGCGGTCGTCTCCAGCTCGCCGAGTGGGTCACCAGCGATCGCAATCCCCTTACCGCGCGTGTGCTCGTGAATCGCGTGTGGATGCATCTCTTCGGTGATGGTCTGGTGCGCTCCGTGGACAACTTCGGCACCACAGGGGAAAAGCCGAGCCATCCGGAGTTGCTGGATGCACTGGCCATTCAATTCATGCAGGATGGCTGGAGCCTGAAGAAGCTGGTGAAGCAGCTCATGCTCACACGTGCGTACCAGATGGCGTCCATCCCCAGCGCAGAGCAGATGAAGGAAGGCCTCGCCGCAGACCCGGAGAACCGCCTGCTGTGGAAGCAAAGCCGCCGCCGCGTGGACGCGGGCGTGCTGCGCGATGCCATGCTCACCGTGAGCGGAACGATCGACATGACCGTGGGCGGGCCCAATGTCCTCGCCGACTCCGTGGATTCGAACAGCGGTGGCGCGCAGAATCTGGAGTACGGCTACATCTACACGGACACGCGCCGCAGCGTGTACACGCCCGCCTTCCGCAACAAGCGGCTGGACCTCTTTGATGCCTTCGACTTTGCAGACATCAATCAGCCCATCGCGAAGCGCAACACCAGCACCGTGGCCCCGCAGGCGCTGTACATGATGAACCATCCCTTCGTCATCGAGCAGAGCCGCAAGGCCGCCGAGCTCATCATGCAGCGTGCCAGTGCCACGGACACGGATGTGGATCTCGTGAACCGCGTGTACCAGCAGACGCTGGGCCGCCAGCCCGCTGCCGGCGAGCTGAAGCTGGCCGCGCAGTTTGTAAAGATCAATGCGCATGCCGCCTCCGAGGAGGAACTGGCCAAGATGAAGCTGGAGAACTGGGCGCTGCTCGTGCAGACGCTCTTCGCCAGCGTGGATTTCCGTTATGTGAACTGAGACGAGTAAGAGTCGAGACAGGTACCGCCACCACCGCAATCGCAGCCGCCCACCAAGCCGCCCCATGATCTCACGCCGACATTTCCTGCAAACCTCCGCCTGCGGCTTTGGCTCGCTCGCACTTTCCGCGCTCGCCCATGGAGCCGCCAATCCTCTCGCCGTGCGCGAGACACATCACGCCGCGAAAGCGAAGCGCGTGATCTTCCTCTTCATGGCCGGTGGCGTGAGCCATGTGGATTCCTTCGACTACAAGCCGCGCCTGCTTAAGGACGATGGCAAGATGATGGACTTCAATGATGCGCGCTCCGTGGCCAAGACCGGCTCCGGCGCCTCGCAGCGTGTGATGAAGCCGCTGTGGGATTTCAAACAGCACGGGCAATGCGGCCAGTGGGCCTCCAGTCTCTTCCCGAACATGGCGGAGATGGTGGATGACCTCTGCTTTGTGCAGGGCATGCACACGGAAGGCGTGGCTCACGGACCTGCAACTCTCTTCCTCCACACGGGCTCGACGAATTTCATCCGCCCCAGCATGGGCTCATGGGTGAGCTACGGACTGGGTACGGAGAATGAGAACCTGCCCGCGTTTGTGAGCATCAGCCCCAGCCTGAGCAACGGGGGGCCGCGCAACTATGGCACGGCATTTCTGCCTCCGGTGTTCCAGGGTACGGCGCTGGGTCGCGCTGGCGCTCCCGCGGCCGAAGCGAACATCAAGAACATCCGCAATACCATGCTCACTGGTGAGCAGCAGCGGAAGCAGTTTGACCTGCTGCGCTCGCTGAATCACGAGCAGCTCCAGCGCTCCGCGGTGGGCGGTCAGGATGCGGAACTCGAAGCCGTGCTGAACTCGTATGAACTCGCATGGCGCCTCCAGGGCAATGCGCCGGAGACGCTGGACATCACGGGCGAATCCGAGGACACGCTGAAGTTGTACGGCATCAATGAAAAGCCGACGGACAACTTCGGTCGCCAGTGCCTCATGGCGCGTCGTCTTGCGGAGAAGGGCGTGCGGTATATCCAGGTGAACTACACCGACAATTCCAACAACCCCGCATGGGACCAGCATTCCAATCTGCCGAAGCATGGCGAGCATGCCGCCGCGGTGGACAAGCCGATTGCAGGCCTGGTGAAGGACCTGAAGCAGCGTGGCCTGCTGGAGGATACGCTGGTGTGGTGGGGTGGTGAATTCGGTCGCACACCCTACGCCGAGCGCAATGGCACAGGTCGCGATCACAATCCGCTGGGCTTCACCCAATGGCTCGCCGGCGCCGGTGTGAAGCCGGGCTTCAGCTTCGGCGGCACGGATGAGTTCGGCCACTTCGCCGTGGAGAACAAGGTGCACATGCATGACATGCACGCGACCATCCTGCACCTGCTGGGCCTGAACCACGAGAAGCTCACGTACCGGTATGCAGGAAGGAATTTCCGTCTCACGGACGTGCACGGGCACGTGGTGAAGGAGATTCTGGCGTAATGTAGCTCGCGAGTCCCTTCGCGAGTTTTGTGCCTCGAATAGCGTCCAAAGCCAGGAACCGTCCCAAGGACGCGCGACACTCACCCCCATCTTTCGTCGCTCAATACCCTCGCGAAGGGACTCGCGAGCTACGTTGGGGGGCTGCGCCCCATCTGATTTCAGTTGCCCCGCTCCCCTCCCCGTCGCAAACGAGGAGGCATGGAAGCAGCTGGCAAGCATCGTCTCATCAACTCCCTACTCCGTGCGCCCGCGGTGGTGGCCTCGCGCCTGCGCATCATCTGGCTTCGCGCGCTGGGGGCGCACATTGGGAAGAAGTGCTGGCTGCGGGACATCTGGGTGCCACGCAATCCTTGGGACATCCATCTCGATGAAGCGGTGGCGGTGGACCGGCATGTGACGCTGGTGGCCTCGGGCGGGCCGAAGGAGGAGCCACGCATCTACATCGGCGCGCATACGTATGTGAACCGCTACACCATCATTGATGCGCATGAGTCGATTCGCATCGGGAAGGACTGCTTGATTGGGCCTTCGTGTTACATCTCGGATGCGGACCACAGCTATGCCGCAGGCAAGCTCATTGCGATCCAACCGATGGCGAAGGCACCGGTGGTGATTGAGGATGGGGTATTGTTGGGCGCAGGAGTGACGGTACTCAAAGGCGTGACCATCGGCGAAGGCGCGGTGATTGGCGCGGGCGCCGTGATCACGAAGGATGTGCCGGCGAACGCGGTGGTGAGCGGTGTGCCGGGGAAGGTGATGGGAATGAGGCGAGTGGCGGCGGAGTAAGCAGTAAGCAGTAAGGGAGGACATGAGGGATGACGAGGGGCTCCCGAAAGTAGTTTCGGCTTCAGCCCAATGCCATGAAGGAAAATGCGGGGTATTTTACCATGGTATGAGCTTAAACTCGAAGTGACCATTGCGGGAGGAGCGCTCATGGATACGTG
>NZ_QNRR01000022.1 GCF_003315205.1 Roseimicrobium gellanilyticum
AGAACATGCTGGCCAGCGTGACCCTGCCGGACAGCAGCGTGCACAGCTACGCTTACGACTACCGCGTGCGTCGCATCACCCGCACCGAAGGCAGCGCCAATCCCGTGGCCATGACCTTCAGCGGCGGCCTCAGCGTGGCTGAGTTTGAAGTGACCGACCCGCAACTCGGTACTCTCAATACTCAACCCGCCGTCGAATACCAGCGCGGTCCCGACATGGGCGGCGGGGTGGGCGGCCTGCTCTACTCCCTGCGCAGCGGCACGGCGAAGTTCAACCTGAGCAACGGCCGCGGCGACGTGGTGGCCCAGAGCGACAGCACCGGCGACCTCACCTGGACGGCCAGCTACGAAGCCTACGGCAAGCGCCCCATGGAAACCGGCACCAACGCCGACCGTCAGCGCGCCAACACCAAGGAAGAAGACCCCACCGGTTTGCTCAACGAAGGGTACCGCTATCGGGACCTGGAGACTGATGTGTGGCTGAGCAAAGACCCCGCAGGCTTTGTGGATGGACCAAACTTGTATGCGTATGTCAGGCAGAATCCGTGGACGAGTTGGGATCCTGATGGATTAGCTACCCGCAGTGAGCTGGCCAAACAAAAGGAACACTTCATTGCCAAGCTGTCCGATACCGACGGAATGGATGGGAACGAATATAGATTGCACGTGCAGAACGTCATGTCCGAGGTCGAAAGAGTCTCGGCTCGAATTCAGGCAATCGACAGTGCGTCGAGGAATGTCAATCAGGCCATCGCTTTCACAAACTTCGTAAGAGAAAATCTTTATGGTCTAAATCGCCTGCCATATCGAATCAATCCAGATGATATTGACGACAGTAATCCATTTCATTCTTGGATCTTTGAGCAGGGAAACAACTTTGGCAAATTTAAGTCTGACGGCGCCGCGGCCGTCCTGGGAGGGGCCTTAAGTGGAATATCCAAGACCTCGAAGCTAGTCAGGCGCACCGCTACAAGGGGAATTGGGGCCGCGCACATGTTTGACGAGGCATTTGCCGCAAACAGATACTATGTTGCGTCTCCAAAGCATACAGGAGCGGCTAGGACGGCAGGAGGAGCCAAAATCAACCCTGCTCCAGCGGACGGTCAGGGGGCGTTGGATTTTTCATTTCCTGTGTCAGAAAACACCACGCGACGAATCGGAGTTGACACCGCCCACAATCAACTCGTGGTATTTGACCGTACTCAGAATGTAACAAGAGGTGGGCGCACGGTTGGCGGAGAATATCATGGACATGTGAGAACTTGGGACGAGCTTTCATCCCCAATGCAAAAAGCATTGTCGGACTATGGAGTTTCAGTAAGTAAGAAAGGTGAAATTAAATTAGACCCAAAAACATGGGGGTTCTCGGATGACTAATCGCTATATCGAATCTCGTAACGTTGCGCGTGAAGACCTAGAGTCAGCTGTCGCTTCCAATGATATAAAACTGCTCCGCGAGTATTTAGTTTCGGCGGCGCTAGTGGGTGAAGATTTGCCGTTTCTTGAGCAGGTTTGTCTGAACTTAAGCGCTCATCTGGATGAAGAGGTTCGCGGTAACGCAATCCTCGGCCTAGGTCATCTGGCAAGGCGAGCCAGATCACTAGATTCGAAAGCAAGAACGATCATTGAAAACGGCCTTCAAGATTCGTCGTCATACGTTCGAGGGCATGCTTGGTCCGCTGCAGATGATGTGATTCACTTCTTAGGATGGCAAGTAGTTGGATATAAAAAATGAACGCGCAAGCCAACCAATGGCATTGGCCTTGCCAACCCATTTGGAAAAATAAAACACAGATGTCTTCTCGGCTATGAACGCTCGAAAAATTACGGGAGACCCTGGAGGGGCAGTGAGTCGGCGCTTGAAGTATCACACTTGTCGACTCACCGGATCTCCAGACCCCTGCAGCCGTCTACCAGAGCAAAGGTCGCCTGCGTCTGACTGAACACCGGGACTGTTGCGGCGCACACGTGTTTTTCCACGCCGTATCTAACCATCTGGGCATAGTTAGTCTTCAAGCCATCCCGCGCCCGGGAGGTCACGTGAAGCCCGAGCAGGCGTTGCGTACTGCGCGCGGTGGAAACCCCGCTCGGCTTGCAACGCCCCAAGCTCCGCGCCCTGCTTCGCCCGCCGCGCAACCCTAGCGCCTCGCCAAGCTCGGCGGCTCCGCGCCCGCCCACCGGTAAACTCTCCACAACGCGTAGTAGTGCAAAACGGCTGCCCCCCACCGCCTGCGCCCGCCGCCGGGCCGCCAGCCGTTTTACACTACACCGACGTTGTGGAAAGTTACCTCCCTCCCTGCGTGTGGCGGCGTCGCTCGTGCCTCGCTGTGCCGCGGTGAGGCGCTCCAGCCGCGGGGCTCCTTCGCGCCGCCGACCCGAGGCACGCTGCGCGCCAGCCGGCCCCCCGCCAAGCTCCCCACCGCGCCCGTCTGTCACGCATCCTGCCAACCCCCACGGCGCAACGCTCCGCCCCCCCTGCGGCCCGGCTCGTCCCTCGCCCAGCCGCAGCCAACCTCTGGAGCATCGAAATACAAAGTGTCTGTCCCTTTGTTAAAAAACTGTTGCACCATCTTGCCCCATCGTCATCATCTACCCATGCGCTTGGCCCGTCTCAAGGCGCTGCCGGGGGCTACGGCAGCTCACTACCACTGCATCTCCCGCGTCGTGGACCGGCGCTTTGTCTTGGGTGAGGTCGAGAAAGAAATCTTCCTCAAGCTCATGCGCTTTTATGCGCACTTTTGCCAGGTCCGCGTCTCGGCGTACTGCTTGATGAGCAATCACTTCCATCTTCTGGTGGAAGTCCCGGCCCGGCCGCAGGTGATGCCCTCGGAAGCCTTGCTCATCGGGCATGTGCAGTCCTGCTACGGCAAGAACACCGCTGCCCTGCTCGCCGAAAACCTCCGACAACTGCGTCAGCAGGCTGGCGAGGCGGTGGCGCAAAAGCACCTCGAAAGCTGGTTCGCAAGATTGTGGGACATCAGCGCCTTCATGAAGACGCTCAAACAGCGCTTCACCCAGCAGTTCAACAAGCTCCACGGACGCAAAGGCACCCTCTGGGAGGACCGCTTCCGCAGTGTGCTGGTGGAGAGCGGCAGCGCCCTGGCCACCATGGCCGCCTACATCGACCTCAATCCCGTGCGCGCCGGATTGGTCAAGGACCCCTCCCGTTACCACTGGAGCAGCTACGGGGCCGCCATGGGCGGGAACAAGGCGGCACGCGCGGGTCTCAAGTCCATCATCGCCACCGTGGATCGCGGGCAGGAGCAGGGCCTGCGCGGCGATGCCTGGCTGTCCCGATACCGCGTCTGGCTCTTCGGCAAGGCTGAGGAAATCCAAGACCCGCGCACCGGGAAGGTGCTGCGCAAAGGCATGAGCCGGAAGGCCGTGGAAAAAGGCCTGAAGCGAGGTGGCAAACCAAGCCTGAACGAACTGCTGCACTGCCGTCTCAGCTACATGACCCGCGGAGGAGCTTTGGGCACCAAAGCCTTCATCGAATCACTCTTTGAGGCCCAACGCTGGCGATTTGCTCCCGAGCGCAAAAACGGCGCCCGCCTCCCTCGAGGCGGCGAGTCCGCCTGGCAGGGCCTTCGCGTCCTCCGTGCGCCCCGTCCTGCTTGATGGATGCCATCACGAATCTTTTTTCGGTTGTCTTGTACATCCTCATGGGTGTATAGTCACTCAAGAGCAGCTCCCCAATCGATAGTTCGTTTGGCCGATCTTTAAGTTTTCCAGGCCCACATCACCCTCAAGCACCCACAGCGGTACATCGTGTGCCTAGCACGCATCGAGGCGTAGCCCTCCCCCTGAGCTTTCCTTCAACTCCTCGTGCATCACGGATTCTTCAACCTGCGTTCGTTGACAGGGTCCTCCCGGGTCCCTAGACTCGCGGGCATGTCGTGTCGTTTTAACCCCATCGCTTCGTGCATTTTACTGCTGGCTGTGTTGCTGTGTGCTTCCGCGGCGCAGGGGCAGGTGCTGGTGTACAAGTTCGACACGAGCGATGCGAAGGGCATCAATTTCCACACGTTCGAGGGCGGGTATGTGGTGGCGCCGTTGCTGGGTGGGGATGCGACGTTCCTGCTGACGACGAAGGAGGACGGGCGCCAGTACCTGGAGTCGTCCGGAGGTGGGCGGCTCTTCACCGCGGTGAGCGGGAGCGGGGACAAGAAGGCAGTGATTTCCGCGAGCACCGGGTTGGGCGCTGCGGAAGGGGCGCTGGTAGCGCTGGGGGACATCAATCACACGGTGAAAATCAGCAGCCCGGCCTCGACCATCACGGCGCGGGTCGCGAAGGCCCTGCACGGCACACTGGTCAGCGCGGATGATGAGAGCGATGCTGAGACAGAGGCCCGGGATGGGAGCATCGGCAATGGCGGGACCGCAGATGTGAAGATCACGCTCGATGAGAAGGAGACAAATCGGGTAAATGACGATGGCCTGACACTGGCGCAAACGGTGGAGCATCTGAAACTGGAGCTGGAGCGCGAAGGTTATCGTCCGGTCAGCGGCGATGATGGCGACGACGATGATGATGACGAGGAAGAGGAGGAAGTGGAGAGCACCGAGTAGAGTTGCGGCGAGTTCGTCGATGCGTAGACCTGTGCTATTGTCGCGCCAATGAATGCCCTGCTCGCTGCTGCCACCCTTGCCGGGAGTCAGGACCTTGATTTGGTGAAAGCCGCAGCCCGTGAGGCGTCCGTGAGCGGTCAGCCCGTGGTGGACGCCGTCTTGGAGAAGGCTTCCCTGGGCGAGTTGGAATTTCTGAGGGCGCTCGCGCATGAGTTGCACTGGCCGTGGCAGACGGAGTTGCAGCCGGACATGGACGAAGCGGCCGAGCTGAAGAAGGAGTGCCCACCGCGCCTCGCCCTGCGGCATCGCCTTCTCCCGCTGGCGTTTGTTTCCCCTCCCGTCACCGAGGCCGCAAACGGCGCACCTGGCGAGGGCGAGGTGAAGGAAGCGGAGCAGAAGGAAAAGACCAGCAAGCGCTCGTTGGTGATTGCGTGCTATGACCCCTTCGACCTCATGGCGCGCCAGGCCGTGGCTCGCACGGTGAATGTGCCGGTGCGCTGGACGCTGGCGCCGCGCGATGAGCTGCTGCGCGCGCTGCAGAGCTTCTACGGCGTGGGCGCGGATACGTTCGAGGACTTGATGAAGTCCCGCGACCAGGACTTGGATGATGCCCACCTGCGCGACGAGGCGAACATCATCGACGAGAGCGACGCCGAGGCTTCCGTGCTGAAGTTTGTGAACCAGATCATCCGCGAGGCGCTGGCCCAGCGCGCGACGGACATCCACGTGGAGCCCCTGCACGACAACCTGCGCATCCGCTACCGCATTGATGGTGTGCTGCATGAGACGCCCGTGCCGGAAAACATCAAGGCCCTGCAGGCCTCCGTGCTGGCGCGCATCAAGGTGATGGCGAAGCTGGACATCGCGGAGAAACGCCTGCCGCAGGACGGCCGTATCAATCTCAAGCTCGAAGGGCAGAACATCGACGTGCGCGTGGCCTGCATCCCGAGCGTGGAAGGGGAGAGCATCAGCCTGCGCTTGCTGGGCCAGGAAAAGTTCACGCTGGAGAAGCTGGGCCTCACCGCGGATTATCGCGAGAAGGTGGAGAGCCTGCTGGCCAAGCCGAACGGCATCGTGCTCGTCACCGGTCCCACGGGAAGCGGCAAGAGCACCACGCTGTATACCTTCCTCTCGCGGTTGAACAGCGTGCAGCGCCGCATCGTGACCATCGAGGACCCGGTGGAAAACAAGCTGCCGGGCGTCGTGCAGATCGCGGTGAAGCCGGAGATCAATCTTACCTTCGCCAGCGGCCTGCGCAGCATCCTGCGTGGCGACCCGAACGTGGTGATGGTGGGGGAAATTCGCGACCTGGAGACGGCGGAAATTGCCGTGCGCGCCTCGCTCACGGGTCACCTGGTCTTCTCCACGTTGCACACAAATGATGCGGTGGGTGGCATCACCCGTCTGGTGGAAATGGGCGTGGAGCCCTTCCTCGTGGCGTCCTCCGTGCGTGCATTCCTCGCCCAGCGCCTGGTACGTTCCCTCTGTCCGCACTGCCGGAAGCCGGCGCACTACAGTGATGAGCAGCTGAAGTCCTGCGGCTTCCATGAGGGGCTGGGCAAGACGCTCTTCACTGCGAGTGCCACCGGTTGCCAGTCCTGCCGTGGTACCGGGCACTACGGACGCATGGCCATCTATGAAATCGCGATGGTCACCGCTGCATTGCAGGATCTCATCAGCAGGAAGGCGAGCGCAAATGAGCTCACCCGCCAGGCGCGGCGGGATGGCTTCATCTCCATGCGCGAGTATGGCTGGCGCAAGGTGCTGGACGGCTCCACCACGGTGGAGGAGGTCATGCGCGTGACGAGTGAGGATTTCATGGATTGACCTTTCTGTTCCCACGCCTGAGTTGTAGAAGTTGGTCCATATCGCATCCGCATGCCTGCCTTCCGTTACGAAGCCATGAGCACCTCCGGTCAGCGCAGCGCTGGCACGCTGGAGGCGGCGGATCGTGGCGAGGCCGTGAGGAAGCTGGCGCGCCGGGGCTTGCAGCCTTTTTCCCTGAGCGCGGAAGGTGGTAAACCCGTCGCAGCCTCCGGGGCGGCGAAGGAGAAGAATAGCAAGGGTGCGGGCGAGACTTCCGCGAAGACCAAAGCGGCGGTTTCCGCATCGAAGGCGCCGGTCTCCGGGAAGGCCAGCGCCGCCAAATCCGTGATCACCGGCCCTCTCAAGCTGAGCCGCTCGCAGGTGATCCAATTCACCGAAGAACTGTGCGATCTCCTCACGGCGGGCCTGCAACTGGAGCAGGCTCTGCATGCCATGGAGAACCGCAGCGTGCCTGTGCTGCGCCAGCTCGCTACCTCAGTACGTGAGCGCGTGCGGGACGGGCTGCCCCTGTCCGCGGCGCTGCATCAGGTGAGCCCGTCCTTTGATGAGTTGTACTGCAATCTCGTCTCCGCCGGGGAGGCGGGCGGTGCGCTGGGTTCCATTCTCAACCGCCAGGCGCGTCACCTGAACCAGCTTGAGCAACTCCGGGCCAAGGTGACCGGAGCGTTGATCTATCCGGCCTTCATCATCATCTCGGGCATTGCCTTGTCCGTGACCATGGTGACCTTCCTCCTGCCGAAGATGGCAGCGCTGGTGGAGAGCACAGGGAAGGAACTGCCCACGATGGCGCAGTGGCTCATGGCGATGAGTGGCTTCATCAAGTCGTGGTGGTGGCTCCTCATTGCGGCGGTGATCCTTGTGGTCATCTCCGTGCATGTTCTGTTTCAGGACAAGGGCCGAATGGCCTGGTGGCACCGCAAGATGCTGGACCTGCCCATGTACGGGCCGGTGTTGCGCACGCGGTTTGAGGTGCAGTTCCTGGAGACACTGGGCAACCTGCTGAAGAATGGCCTCCCCTTGCACCGCGCATTGGAGCTGGTGCGAAAGGCAACCGTCAACCTCTACCTGCGGGAGCAGCTGGAGGCGGTGGAGACGGCCGTGCATGACGGGGGCTCACTCAGCCGGGCCCTGGAGCGGGCGGGTGTGCTGCGGCCTCTGGTCATCGACATGGTGCGCGTGGGCGAGCAGACGGGGGAAATGGCGGACGCGCTGGAGAAGGCGGCAGAACGCTTTGACCGTCAGCTCACGAAGACGATTGAGCATGCCACCGCGTTGCTGCAGCCCGTGCTCATGCTGGTCATGGCCGTACTGGTGGGCGGCATGGTGTGGATGATGATCAATATTGTGTTCTCCACCCTCCAGCAAATCCAGAGCCGCTAGACCGGGATGGATTCAAAGGGCATTTTATGTCCTTACCGTCACTTGCTTCCTCCTTGCTCCCATCACGGAAACTCCCTAGACTCACTGCCATGAAAATTTCTCCAAATGCCCCGCAAGCACGGATGCGCAGTGCCGGCTTTACCCTCATGGAGATGATGCTGGTGCTCCTGATCATCGCACTGATCATGGGTGGCGTGGCTGTGACGTTCCAAAGTTTCGCCAACAGCGCAGAGGTCACGACGACCAAGACGAAAATTCAGAACATGGAAGCCAGCCTCATGGCTTACCGGACGAACAACGGCTGGTATCCGACCCAGCAGCAGGGATTGGATGCCCTGGCCACCCAACCGACCGTGGAGCCCCTGCCGCGCATGTGGAAGCCTCTGGTGAAGTCTGATTCGCTCTACGATGCGTGGAGAAGAAAGCTGGCTTACCGCAATCCGGGCAAGCACAACTCTTCGGGTGTCGATGTGTATTCCCTTGGTGAGGATGGCGTTGACGGAACCAAGGACGACCTTGGGAACTGGTAACCTGCCACCGGTATCATGCACTTCCTCCGCCTGAGGCCTGAACCGCCGCCTGGCGCGGTTTCGCGGGCGGGTGGCTTCACCTTGCTGGAGCTGGTGGTCGTGCTGGTCATCATCTCGTTCGTGGTCGGCCTCGGAGTGATGAGTTTTGATGGTGTGGTGCAGGAGGGGGAACTGCGCAAGCCGGTGCTGGAGTTCAAGGACCTCACTGCGGAAGCTGTCCGACGGGCGACCCTGTACGAGCGTCCCCAGGTTTTGATCTTCGACAGTGCAGGCATGGTGATGCCTCTGCGCATGCGCCGTGAATCTGCTGGTGCGGTCATGCGCGTGAAGCGCTTCACGCTGCCACCCGGCATGTCGCTCATGTTACGCAGGTTTGGTTCGGACAAGTTTGCTCCCGCGGAGGGGCAGCGGCTCATCGTTTCCCCCAGCGGTTTGTGTGAGCCGCTCACTGCGCGTTTTCAGCGCGGGCAATCGTGGTTTGAGGTGACCCTCGACCCGCTCACCGGTGCGGCGAAAGAGGAGCGCATGGTTGTGCAATGAAGCTGCTGCCATGATGAACACGCGCGGCGCATCTCACCCCAGGCATGATCTCAGGGCTGGTTTCACCCTGCTGGAGGCGATGCTTGCCGTGTTCATCTTTGGCATGGCAGCCGTGGCGTTGATGGAGGCCATCAATTCCAGCGGACGCATCTCGCTGGATGCGCGTGCCAGGGGAAACATCCAGATGCGCCTGGATAACATGCTGCTGGAAGCCACCCGCGATCCCATGTGGTCGGTGGATACGCGAGCGCAGGCTGGCACGGAGCGGACCGTGCGTGAACACGGCTTCACCTACATCATCAAGCGAGAGCCAATCGAGCTGAAGAATCAGGATGGCCAGCTCCTGCAGGGACTCTATCTGGTCCAGGTGAAAGCGCTCTGGATGGAGGGAGGCCGTGAGCAGAGTGCGATCGCGGAGACGTGGGCTTATCCGCTCATGTTCCGTCCGCCCAACCTGATGCAGGCACCATGAACGCGACTGCATCCAACGCTGGTCCCATGAGGCGGAGGCTTGCTTCCCGTCGCAGCGGGAATGGTTTTACCTTGCTGGAGATGATCATGGTGCTGCTCATCACGTCCATGCTGATCAGTGCCGTGTTCGGCATTGTGAATGCGGTGACGATTCTCACTCACGATCTCACCACTTCCCAGCAGCGGGAATCGCGCACGCATGCCTTTGTTGAGCTGTGTGCCCGCAGTCTCCGCAGCCTGCCAGCGGATGCCATGCTGCGACTGCGGACGCGACAGGATGGGGGACTGTATACTACGCAGTTGGCCCTGGCAGATGCCCCCTCGCCGCTCTCTGCATCAGCAGGACCATTTACCGTGCTGGAGACGGAGGTCACTTCGGAAGGCTATCTCCGTCTCGTGGTGCGGTCGATTCCAGAGGACCAGGTGCTCGCGTGGGAGATGGGGGAGAGCACGGTGGGCACGCGCCTCGTACTGCTGGAGAATGTGCGCATGCTGGAGTGGCTGGTCTTCAACCCCACCACGCTTCAGTGGCAGACCGTGTGGAATGAGCGCATGCCCCTCACTGCGATGCGCGAGCTGGCCAAGAATGCAAACCCCGGCCGTCCCCAGGGGCCTCAGGCTCCCGGTGCGGATGCGCCTGCGCCGCCACCCAGTATTCCCCAAGACGTCCAGGAAGCTGTGAATGCTCTGGGACGTCCGCAGCGTCCCGGTCTCATGGAATTGCGCTTCGCGATTGGAAATGAGGCTCCGCAGCGGTGGGTCTTCTGGGTGCCCGCGCGAGTCGCTGGTGGGCGATGACATGGCGAAACAGGTTTCCCGTAAATCTAGTCTCTATTATTTTCGCAATCGATAAACAGAATGCATAAGCAATAATGCTTAGGACTCTGCTAAGGCATGGCCGGGAAATGTAGAGAATTTATTCAAATACTCCATCCGCGAAAGCAAGATTGGTCATTTCTGCTGGTTAGTGCATACTTCAGCGCAATCTGTCCAAGCATCTTGACCTCAACACTATGCGAGGAGTTTCCAGCATCCTCCGCGTTTCTTCCCTGGGATGTGGAGTAAAGAAAAGGAAATGGCACCGAACCGCTGTTTCTCTCGCAGGCTGCGGCCTGTTGCTGGCCACCGCTATGCCCGCGTCCGGGGCCTCTCCCGCTGCAGCTCATGGGGGAGGTGTGCCCCGTGAGTCCACCCTGCTGGGCATGCCTCGAAACATGGCCCTGGCCTCTCTGGTCATCGTTCTTACCCAGACGGGATTGATCGTGGGTTTGCTGGTGGCGAATCGCCGGCGCAAGAGGCTGGCACGCGAGCAGGGCGAGCGACTGCGCTTCGAGCAAATCCTCACGGAGATCTCAGGGGATCTCGTCGAGGCGTCCGTGGAAACGCTGGACAACGCCATCTGCCACGCGCTGGAGAAGGTGCGCGTGATGATGGAATTCCAATCCTGCATGTTGTTCGAGCATGTGCGTGACACCCAGGTGGTCCGCATCCTGTATCACACGGACGCTGCCGTGCGCGAGGCCATTGCCCGTAGGGAGGCAGAGATACCAATGCCCTGGCTATGCGCGCAGTTCCAGTACCGCAAAGCGATTCCCCTGGCCCATGCCTTGCAGGATCTGCCCGCCGACGCCCGGGAGGAGCAGGACTACGTGCGGGTGAAGAACATCAAGTCCGCGCTCATCATCCCCCTGCACTCCACGGATGGGACCACGCATGGGGTATCATTCTGTACTGGGGTCGCATACCGCGAGTGGAGTGATACGGTCATCTCCCAGCTCCATGCGCTAGGGGACGTACTCTCGTCGTCGGTCTCCCGCCATCGCGCGGAGATGGAGCTTCGCCTTTCAGAAGAGCGATTCTCCAAGGCGTTCCACGCCAGTCCCAGTGCCATGGTGATCTTCCGGGCCAGGGATGAGACCATCCTCGACGTGAACGAAAGCTGGGAACGTCAGTTTGGCTATACCTATGCGGAGGCGGCTGGACACCTGCCAGAGGAGCTGGGCATCTATCGCAGTGAAAAGGAGCGCCTTCGTCTTGGCTCGCTCGTGGATACCGTCGGCTCACTCAGGAACCACGAGATCACGCTCCGCACACGCACAGAGAGGGAGGTCGTCGCCATTCTCTCATTGGAGACCATCTCCATCCATGATGAGGCATGCTACATCGCGATCTTCCATGACGTCACCGATCAACGGAGGGTGGAGGAGATGCGGCAGTCCATGGTGCATGTGTCACGTCTGGCGCTGGTGGGCGAACTCACGGCCTCCATCGCGCACGAAATCAATCAGCCACTTGGTGCAATCCTGAGCAATGCTGAGGCCGCGGAAATGCTCATGGAGACGGAGAATCCGCCCCTGGATGACATCCGGCAAATCCTGGCGGACATTCGCAAAGATGATCTCAGGGCAAGCCAGGTCATCCGCCATATCCGCACGCTGGTGCGACGTGCGCCCCTGCGGCTCCTGCCCGTGCAGGTGAATGAAGTGGTGCTGGATGTGCTGAAGCTTTTGTCGACAGACGCGCAGCGACGCGGCATCATACTGCATGGTGATCTGGCTGCGGACGAGCCCGAAATATCGGCGGACCGGGTGCATCTTCAGCAGGTGCTCATCAATCTGATTGTGAATGCCATGGATGCCATGAAGAGCAACGGCACCACCATCCCTATCGTCGACGTACGCACGTGGCGCGAGGGGCCGCATGGGGTCTCCGTCTCCGTGCGTGACCACGGGCACGGCATACCCGAAGACCGGCTGCCCCAGATATTTGAGTCCTTCTTCACAACCAAAGTGGAGGGAATGGGGTTAGGACTGGCCATGGCGCGTTCGATTATCGAAGCCCATCGCGGAAGCATAGCGGCGCGGAACCTCGCCGAAGGTGGGGCAATGTTCACTTTCACGTTGCCCAGCGGGAATGGAAATGGAGCCGGAACACGAAACGCCACCATCGGGAGGTCCTCATGACGACTTGCACTGTGGATACCCTGGATGAAGAAGAAGTCTCCACGGTGCATGTGGTAGATGATGATGAATCCCTGCGCATGGCGATGACGCGGCTGTTGCGCGCGGCGGGTTATCATGTGCAGTCGTATGCTTCCGCGGGTGAGTACTTGCTGCGCCGGAAGCCAGGCATGAATGGCTGCCTGCTGCTCGATGTGCGCATGCCGGGACCCAGTGGCCTGGAATTGCAGGCCGCATTACAAAATGATCGTGATGCCCTGCCCATCATCTTCCTGACGGCTCATGGAGACATCCCCATGAGCGTGCAGGCCATGAAACAGGGCGCGGTGGACTTCCTGACCAAGCCGGTGGAGAGCAAGGCTTTGCTGCATGCCATCAAGGGAGCGCTTGCAAAGCAGACCAGTGAAACTCACTCGCGGCGCTCCATGGATGAATATCGCAACCGTCTTCGCAGCCTCACGGAGCGGGAGCATCAGGTCTTTGTCGGCGTGGTGTCTGGCAAGCTGAACAAGCAGATCGCAGCCGATCTGGGCACGGTAGAGCGCACCGTGAAGGCTCATCGCTCGCAAGTCATGACGAAGATGCAGGCCACGTCCCTGGCGGATCTGGTGCACATGGCGGATACTTTGCGGGCTGCGGGCTATGTTACAGAGTAGCCGTTTGGTTTAGGGGACCCTGTACCAAGGTACAGGGCGGCCTAGAACCAAGGTACAATACCTAAACGGTGCGCGGGTGGCTATATCTGGGTCCCTCACCCCCAGCGCATGATGGCCACCGCACACCGCATCGTCATTGTGGAAGATGACCCAGGTATGAGCCAGGCGGTCGAACGTTTGCTTGGCGCGGCGGGGTATCCAGCGATCTCTTTTGCCAATGCAGAGTCCTTCCTTGAGGCATCTCCGACAGAGCAATTCTGCTGCTATGTATTTGATATCCGATTGACCGGCATGTCCGGGCTCGACCTCGCGGAGAGGCTCCATCAATCCGGCGACCTCACTCCATTCATCCTCATGACAGCGCATGATGATGAGGCGCGGCAATCGCACCCTGCCATGGCACGTGCGTCCGCGCTTTTTACGAAACCCTTTTCCGGCAGGGAGTTTGTCGCGGCCATCAGAGGCGCAGCCCTGCCCGAAGCCACGGGTAGATCGCCATAGGGAACCTCAGCAGATCCGGCAGCCGGCACCTTTTCCATCATCTCACTCAACACCAAACGCATCGCATGAAAACACGAGTTCCTGGAATCATCCACACTATTGCCATAGCCGCTGTCATGGGAGCGACGGGCCTCTTTGCGGGTACACCTGCGCCATCCAGCAAGTCCGTTGTCGTTCCTTCTGAGCCGCCGGAAAATCCCTGGTACTTCACGATGGCTGCCTACGGATGGCTCGCTGCCGTGAACGGTGACACGGGTATTGGACCCATCACGGTCAGTGCTGACACGAGCCTCAATGACCTCATTGATGAATTCGACGGTTCCTTCATGACCTACCTAGAGGCAGGTTACAACCGATGGAGCGTGGGCATCGATGTCGTCTGGGGAAAGCTGAAGGATGACGCCTCTGTCGAGCGCGGGCCCTTCTTTGGCAAGGTGGGCTTCGAGCAGGAGCAGTGGCTCATCACTGCCCGCATCCAGTATGCGCTGGTGAAGAATGACACCACACGCCTTGATGTCTTCGCCGGTGGTCGCTGGATGTATCTGGAGGTGGATATCGATGTCGATACCAACCTCGGGCCGGGCCGTCACTTCGGCATCGAGGAAGACTGGATCGATCCCATTGTGGGCGCGCGCATCATCCATGACTTCAGCGACAAGTGCTTCATGCAGGCCATGGGCGACATCGGCGGCTTCGGAGCGGAGTCGGAGCTCACCTGGCAGGCGCTGCTGGGCGTTGGCTATCGCTTCACTCCCAATCTCTCCACCGTCATCGGCTATCGCGCGCTGGGCGTCGACTATGACAAGGACCAGTTCATCCTCGATACCATCTCCCACGGTCCCTTTGTCGGACTTTCTTACACCTTCTGAATTTACCATCCCCGGTGCTGCGACACCGGTCACGAACCGTCCCCCCAGGGCCGGAATGGAGGCAGGACAAGGGTCCCTCCATTCCGGCCACACCAAGCATCCACGTGTGATCACGCGGACATCCTCACTGCCCCTTCATCTCATGAACACAAAACCTTCCAGGCTGGCCGCGTGCCTCTGCGCGGTGGCATATCTCTCTCTCAACCTTCACGGACAAGAAACAAAAGAACCTGCGAGTGCTCCGAAATCTCAGCTCAAGGTTGAGGGCCAGGCCGTGGGCAAACCGGACCCCAAGGCCCTGGGCATCATCAATCGTGCGGCAGACTATCTTGCCAAGGCCAAGCAGTATCAGGCTACTGTCGAGGTGAGTCACGATGTGGTGTATGGAAAGAAATCGAAGCTGCAGTACACCAAACAGCTCGAGATCAAGCTGCGCCGTCCAGACCGGTTGCAGATCGAAGTTTCCACCACCGTACCCAGGCGCTCCTTCTGGTATGACGGCAAGAACGTCACCCTCTTTGACCACAAGGAGAACTACTACGCGACTGCTCCTGCGGCGGACAAGATCGACGCGATGGTGGATCAGGTGGAAAAAGCTCTGGGTATCGCCTTCCCACTAGATGACCTCGTGCTCTCCAAGCCACTGAGCGAGCCCGCGTCGAGCGCGAAGAACAGCGCTTATCTCGGCAAGGAGAAAATTCTTGGAAAGGTCTGCCATCACGTGGCTTTCGAACACAGGGCCATCGACTGGCAGGCATGGGTGGAGGACGGGCCGAAACCTCTCCTACGCAAGGTGGTGATCACCCTCAAGTTTGAAGAGGGCTCGCCGCAGATCACCGCCTTCATCTCGAACTGGGACATGGGCACGAAGCTGCCGGATTACGTCTTCGAGTTCGAGGCGCCCAAGGGTGCCGAGGCCATCAAGTTCATGGCGTCCACAGACACGCCCGGAGAGCAGAAGGCCCCCGCCACTGAAGTGAAGTCCGGCAACTAATTTCACCCCCACAACCTATGAAGACCAATCAACGAATCGCGAGAGGCACCGGTGTGACCATCATGGCGGCTCTACTCACCACATGGCTGCCACAGCAATCACTGCAGGCAGACTGGCATCGTAGCGGCAGCATTCACCGCTCCGCGCACATCGATGCCCACGGATGGGGCGGTGGGGGACATGTGGATGTGAACCGCAGCTTCCATCGCGATGTGGATGTGCATGGACATGGTGGCAGCTGGGACGTGCACCGCGACATCCATCGGGATGTGGATATCGACGTCCATAATCACGATCACTTCTGGGGTGGTGTGGCCGTGGGTGCCGCGACCACACTCGCGGTCGGCGCCATGGTGCATGCCCTGCCTCCCACACACACGACTGTGGTGGTGGCGAATCAGCCCTACTACTACGACGCCGGGGTGTACTACCGGCCCGCACCGAGCGGGGGGTATGTGACGGTCGCTGCTCCCATGGGCGCGGTGATTGCCACGCTGCCGCCAGGTGCCGTGTCAGTGGTGCTGGGGAACCAGAGCTTCTTCTACAACAGCGGCGTGTACTACCAGCAGCAGGGCACGGCCTTCATCGTGGCTCCCGTGCCCATTGGTGTCGTTGTGCCCTCACTCCCTCCCGGAGCACAAGCCACGGTCATCAATGGCCAGACCTACTTCAACTTCCAGGGAACCACCTACCAGCCGGTCTTCATGAATGGGGCCACCTCCTACATCACGGTGAAGATCTGACGTCGGTGTAAACAAAGCCATCACACCACACCATGAAACGGACCCTCACCTTCGCCGCCTCGTGTCTGCTCATGGCATGGCACGGGGCCGGCCATGTCGTGGCTCAGGCTCCGGCCCCGGCTCCCACTCCGACGCCTGCCGCGCCCCAGCCTTACCAGGCGACCGACCCCACTGGGCAGGCAGCGGCAGCAACGGCCCCAGTGCCTGTAGGGAAGTTCGAAACTCCGCCGGTGCTGGTGGCCCCTGCCATTCTGCAACCGCAGTATCACCGGGGTGCCTACCACACGGTGCGTCCTCAGGTAAGCACGTATGCGGGACGCAACAGCTACACCATCGATTCGCAGTTCGGAGTCTTCTATGCGGAGGGGAATGCGGAGCTCATGGCGCGAGTCGCGGAGATCAACGCCATCGCAAAGCTGCAGTCTGTATCCAAGTCGGATGAATATGCGAAAGCCCTCGAGCGCGCCGCGAAGAGCCCGGTGACCTTTGCCAAGAACCTCGCTACGGACCCGGTGAACACCATCGAAGGCGTGCCGAAGGGCATCTTCAAGTTCCTCCATCGCACCGGCGCTGCCGTGAAGGAGAAGGTGGAGGGGCGTGAGACCAGTCCCTATGAGGACAACACCATGGAGAGTGCCATCGGCTTCTCCAAGTCCAAGCGCGATCTCGCCGCGCGTCTCGGTGTGGATCCCTACTCGTCGAATCCCGTCTTCCAGAAGGCCATCAATGGCGTCGCCTGGGCAGCCTACGCAGGCAACATGACCCTTGCCGCAGTGCTCGCTCCCGTGGATGGCGGCGCGGGCACCGTGGTCACCACCGTGCAGGTGAGTGATGTAGCCACGAATGCGCTACGCGACATGAGCCCCAATGACCTGCGGCAGATGCACAAGAAAACGCTGCTGGGCATGGGTGTCTCAGAGCCGGTCATCGATGGCTTCCTGCGCAGCCGCGCCTTCTCCCCCACGCACCAGCTGTCATTGGTCACTGCGCTCAGTCAGTTGAAGGGCACGGCGGGACCGGAGTGGTTCCTGCAAACGGCCACACGTGCTTCGGATGATGAAGCGGATGCCTTCTTCTACACACGCAGCGCGCAGCTGATGGCGCTGCAGCACAAGACCACACCCATCGCCACCATCTACACGCTGAATGACCTGCCCGTCTGTTTTGCGCGGGATGGCACCCTCATCGTGCCCCTGGAGTGGGACTACGCCTGCTGGACCCAGGGAGCATCGGACTTCCTGCAGCGCGTGCGCCTGGCCAACTACCGCGGTGCCAAGGTGACCGGTCATCGCGTGGTCATCACCGGCGTGGCCTCGCCGAAACTGAAGGAGGAGCTCGCCAAGCAGCAGGTGGTCCTCATTGAAAAAGCCCTCCCGGGTCCGCTGCTCTAGCCCGCGCATCAACCGCACCTGCTAGCCAAACATTTCGCCATCAACACCTCTCCCACCCACTCCATGAAATCAGCCACCACCACGCTCTTTGCCTCGTTGCTTGCCTTCACAGCAGGCAGCCTCCCCATGAGCTCCCGCGCGCAGGATCACGATGCTGCCGAGCTGGCGAAGCAGCTCTCCAATCCCGTGGCGGCTCTCATCAGTGTGCCGTTTCAAAACAACTTCGAGTGGGGTGGGGGACCAGAGGGGGATGGCTTCCGCTACCTGCTGAATTTCCAGCCCGTGGTCCCCATCACCTTGAATGAGGAGTGGAACATGATTTCGCGCACCATCGTGCCCTTCATTTCCCAGGAGGACATGATTGGCCGCAGCAGCCAGACAGGCTTGGGAGACATCACGCAGAGCCTCTTCTTCTCCCCGAAGAATCCGGGACCCGGCGGCTGGATCATCGGCGTTGGTCCCGCCTTCCTCATTCCCACGGCCACAGATGACCTGCTGGGCACCGAGAAATTTGGTCTTGGACCCACGGCCGTGCTGCTGAAGCAGGCACACGGTTGGACCTTTGGCGCATTGCTCAATCACATCTGGTCTGTCGCAGGGGATGGCGATCGCGATGACGTCAGCTCCACCTTCGTCCAGCCCTTCCTCTCCTACACTACGAAGAAGCAGACCACCTTCACTCTCAATTCTGAGTCCACGTATGACTGGGAGCACGAGCAGTGGACTGTGCCTGTCAATCTAAGCGTGGCGCAGTTGGTCAAGATTGGCGGCCATCCGTACCAGTTCCAGCTCGGCGCCAAGTACTACGCCGATGGTCCCGAGGGCACGCCCGACTGGGGCGTGCGCTTCTCGGTCATCTTCCTGTTCCCGAAGTGATCTCCCATGGTCCCACAATGACATCGCAGCAACACCTTTGCCTATCTCTCATCAGTCAGTACACCCACCCAACTCCAAAACTACAATGAGACGAACATCACTGATAGCCAACTTGCTGTTGGCCGCCTCACTGGCGATTTGCGCATCAGCATCCGCGCAGACCGGAGGCAAGAAACCCAACATCCTCGTGATCTGGGGTGATGACATCGGCACCTGGAACACCAGCTTCTGGAGCCGGGGGATGATGGGCTATCAAACGCCCAACATCGACCGCATCGCCAGGGAAGGCGTAGCCTTCACCGACTACTACGGTCAGCAGTCCTGCACGGCCGGACGAGCTGCTTTCATCGGTGGCAATGTGCCTGTGCGAACCGGCATGACCAAGGTCGGGATGCCCGGCGCGAAGGAAGGCTGGCAGAAGACCGATGTGACGATGGCCACGGTGCTGAAGTCACAGGGCTATGCCACCGGCCAGTTCGGAAAGAATCACCAAGGCGACCGTGACGAACATTTGCCAACGCAGCACGGCTTTGATGAGTTCATGGGAAACCTCTATCACCTCAACGCCGAGGAGGAGCCGGAGCACGAGGACTATCCCGGCGACATGGTGATGGCGGACGGGAAGACCTTTAAGCAAAAGTTCGGTCCCCGCGGTGTGCTGAAATGCACTGCCGACGGAAAGATCGAAGACACCGGCCCGCTGACGCGCAAACGCATGGAAACCGTGGACGAGGAAACGCTCGCCGCGACCAAGGATTTCATCCAGCGGCAGGTGAAGGCGGATAAGCCCTTCTTCTGCTGGTTCAACACGACGCGCATGCACTTCCGTACGCATGTGAAGAAGGAGCACCGCCACAAAGGGAATGACGAGTACACCGACGGCATGATCGAGCATGACAACATGGTCGGCGATGTCCTGAAGTTCCTTGATGACAACAAGCTCACGGAGAACACCATCGTGATGTACTCCACGGACAATGCGCCGCACTACAACGCGTGGCCCGATGGTGGCACCGTGCCCTTCCGCAGTGAGAAGAATTCCAACTGGGAAGGCGCTTATCGCGTGCCTTGCTACGTGCGCTGGCCCGGACACATCCCTGCGGGCACGGTGCTCAATGGAATCGTCTCGCACGAAGACTGGCTGCCGACGTTTGCGGCCATTGCTGGTGCGCCGGACATCAAGGAAAAGCTCGCCGCCGGTGTGGAGCTGAATGGGCGTAAATACAAGAACTACATCGATGGCCACAACCAGCTCGACTACATCACTGGCAAAGTGAAGGACTCGCCTCGCCGTGAGTTCATGTATGTGAACGACGACGGCCAGATCGTCGCCATCCGCTACGACGCATGGAAGGCGGTGTTCCTCGAGAATCGTGGTCACGCCTTTGAAGTCTGGCGCGAGCCCTTCATCGAATTGCGTGTACCGTTGCTCTTCAATCTGAAGCGCGATCCATTCGAGAAGGCCCAGCACAACGCGAACGTCTACAACGACTGGTTCCTGGATCGCGTCTACCTCCTGGTGCCGATGCAGGTGTATGCGAGCAAGTTCTTGCAGACCATGGTGGACTACCCGCCAAGCCAGACACCTGGCTCATTCAACCTCGAGAAAGTTCAGAAGCAAATCGAGGCCTCCATGGGCGGCAAGTAATCAAACCCTCATCGCGGGACGCCTCACCGGAGGCGTCCCGCACCGCTTCCCTCGCTCTGATACATCCCGTGCTTCATCATGTTTGAAGGCGTCACCATCCTTACCACCTTTGCCATCGCCATGACCATGGTCGTGCTGATGCCGAAGCTCATGGAGAGGCTGCGCCTGCCGGCGATTCTTGGCTTCATCATCGCCGGGTTTCTGCTGGGTCCGGCGGCCATGGGCCTCATCAAGGAGGATGGCCCGGTCATCTACCTGCTCGCGGAGTTGGGGAAACTGCTCTTCATGTTCTTCGTGGGCTTCGAGATCGATCTCGATGACTTCAAGAAGACACGCACACGGTCGATCACGTTCGGCGTGCTGACCTTCATCCTGCCCTTTGCCGCCGGGGTGTTGGTGGGCAGGCTCACAGGGTTTGGTTGGAATGCATCCCTGCTCATCGGCTCGATCATCGCGTCGCACACGCTGCTCGCCTTTCCCATCCTGCAGAAGCTGGGTCTCACGCAGCATCCCACGGTGCTCATGGTCGTGGGCGGCACCATCTTCACGGACATCGCCTCCATGCTCGTGCTGGCGGTGACGGTGAGCGTGCACCTCACCGGCTTCTCCTGGAGCTTTCTCGGGAAGGAGATGCTGGAGCTCGCCATCTTTGTGCCGCTCATCCTGTTTGGCGCGGGCAATCTCGCGCGCAAGGCCATCATCCGCTACGGGCAGAAGCCCGAGCTGCGCGTGACCATCATGCTGGTGGTGATTGTGGTGTGCGCGGAGGGCGCGCGCATCATCAACCTTGAGGGCATCGTGGGCGCCTTCCTCGCAGGTATTGCCGTGAAGCGCGCGGTGCGTGGGAAGTTCGCCGTGGAGCAGTTGGAAGTCACCTCGCAGGCACTCTTCATCCCCGCCTTCTTCCTCACCACCGGCTTCCTCGTGGATCCCGTAGTGCTGAAGCAGTCCATCACGGAGAGCCCCGGCATGACCTTCGGCATGCTGGCGGGTGTGCTTGCCGGGAAGACAGTCGCGGCCTTGCTCACCGGCCTCATCTTCCGGCAGTCACGCCCAGAGATGGGAACGGTCGCGAGCCTCTCCTTCCCCCAGATGGCAGCCACGCTGGCTTCTGCCGTGGTGGGTTATCAATGCATCAACAGCCAGGGCGTACGCCTGCTGGATGCCACCTTTGTAAATGCCTCGGTGCTCATCGTCATCGTCACCTGCGTGCTCGGCCCTATCCTTACGGAGCGCTATGCGAAGCAGATGCGGCAGGATGCGACGGCTGAGGCGAAAACTTCATCGGCGTCAGAATCAGAGGTCGCCGTTGCGCCGGACGTAGCGACTGAAAGGAGGTCGCTGTGCTCATGAAACGCGCACACACTCTGCTGATTCCTGCACTGCTTGGGCTGGCCATGGGCTTGTGCGTGCCTACTTCGCGCGCTGCGGATCCTGAAGCTTCCAAGCATGATCTCGCCAAGGAACTGAAGAATCCCGTGAGCAGCCTCACGCTGCTGCCCCTCCAGTTCAATGTGGAGGTCGGCGCCGGGGAGGGGCATCCCGTGGGCACCACGCTGAACATCGAGCCGGTGGTGCCCTTCAAACTCAATGAAGACTGGCGCGTCATCACCCGAGTGGTGGCACCCGTGGTGTATCAGGAATCATCCATTCCAGGATTCGACGATGCCTTTGGCCTCAGTGACATCGAGCTGAGCCTCTTCCTAGCCCCGGTGAAGAAGGACGGAGACAGCCTGGTGTGGGGCGTGGGCCCCATCTTCGAGTTCCCCACCACCACGGACCCGCTGCTGGGGCCGGAGAAGTGGGGCTTCGGCCCCACCGTGGTATTGGTGAAGCAGACGGGCTGCTGGACCTTTGGCCTGCTGCTCAATCACCTCTGGTCCGTCGGGGGCGCGGGTCCACAGGATGTAAGTGCCTCCTTCATCGACGCGTGGATGAGCTACACCTGGCGCAGCGGCTTCGCGGTGAATCTGGAGAGCGAGACCACTTATGACTGGGAAGACTCGCAAGCGACCATTCCCATCCGTGCCGGCGTGAGCCAGCTCGTCACCCTCGGCAGCCAGCCCATCCAGTTCAATCTCGATGGCCTCTACTTCTTCGAGCACGCCCCGGAAGGTCCCGAGTGGGGTGTGAGCTTCACGGTCACTTTTGTTTTCTAGGATCTGAATTCCACACATCACGCATGTTTATGAAACACATCACACATCGGCTGCACACGCTCATCCTCGCAGCCACGACGACAGCTCTGGGCACCGCAGCCTTCGCTGAGGAATTCTCTCCTGAAGAACTCCAGAAGCGCGCCATCCATCGTCGTGCCGTCGAGGCCGTCATCTGGGGCATGCCTGCCGTGAACTACGAGCGCATGCTACAGGCGACCATCGACAACGGCGGGAAGCTGAACCAGGTCGTCTACTGGTCGCGACCGGTGAATTCGAAGAACCAGACGCTCACGCCGAATCCGGATACGATCTACCTGAATCCCTTCTATGACACCTCGAAGGGCCCGGTGGTGGTGGAGATTCCGCCAGCTGATGAAAACAATGTGATTGTGGGCAGCTTCGATGTCTCGTGGCAGAACGCGCTCGCAGACGTGGGCCCTGCTGGCGAGGACAAGGGGAAGGGCGCGAAGTATCTGCTCCTGCCGCCGGGATACAAGGAGAGCCCTCCCGAAGGGTACATCGTGCTGCAGTCTGAGACCTATCGCGGCTTCGTGATCCTGCGATCGAACTTCAAGAGCCGCAGCGACGCGGACATCAAGTCCGCCGTGGAACACGGAAAGAAGGTGAAGGTCTACCCACTGGGGGGCGATCCAAACTCGACGGTCTTCGTGGATGCCAATGACAAGCCGTTCGACGCGACGATTCCGTACGACGCGACGTTCTTCGAGTACCTCGACCGCTTCGTGCAGGCAGAGCCCTGGCTCACACGCGACAAGGCGATGATCAATCCTCTCAAGACGATCGGCATCGAAAAGGGCAAGCCTTTCAAGCCAGACGCGAAGACGAAAGAGATTCTCGAGAGTGCGGTGCGGGAAGCCCACAGCGTGATAGCGCTGCAATATGAGAATGGTTTTGGCACGCCGTTCTTCGAAGGGACACACTGGGGCCTCCCCATCCCGGAGGATACCCGGGATGGATTGGGCAACAAGTTCGCCGACCCAAACCACTACGGCGTCGATGGCAGGGCGGTCATGTACCACATGGCCTACTTCAGCCCCAAGGTCTTGGGTGCGGGCCAGTTTTATCTCATGAATCCCTTCGACCAAGCAGGCAAATCGCTGGAAGGGAGCAAGACCTATCGCCTCACCGTTCCGCCGAATGCGCCCATCGAGCAATACTGGTCCGTGACCGCCTATGACCGCGAGACACACGCTCTCATAGTAGGCATGTCCCGCCCCAGCCTCGCGTCGAACGACAAAGCCGTGCAGAAGAATGCGGATGGATCCACGGACGTCTACTTTGGTCCGAAGGCTCCCGCCGGAAAGGAATCCAACTGGGTGCCGACGGATCCGAAGCGGCAATTTGAACTGCTGTTCCGCCTCTACGGCCCGAAGAAGGAACTCTTCGAGAAGACCTGGAAGCTTCCCGATGTGGAGAAGGTCGAATGAGGCTTTGAACCACGCCATTTCCACACACCACAAATCAACTCCCCATCCACATGTTTCTTTCCCGCGTCCATTCCACATCCGCCGCATTGTTAGTTGCGCTGCTGGCAGTTCATGCGCCCATCACCGCATACGCGAGAGGTCCCGCTACACTCGATGAAGTGCGCTCCATCGCGAAGGAAGCGTACATCTATGGCTTCCCTTTGGTGGACAACTATCGTGTCCAGCACTCCTACTTCATCGACAAGGGGGGCAAGGAATTCAAGGCGGACTGGAATACGCTGGTGAACAACGCGCGTGTCTACACACCTGAGGACAAGGCCATCCAGACGCCGAACTCGGACACGCCGTATTCCTACGTGGGCGCGGACCTGCGAGCTGAGCCACTCGTCCTTACCGTGCCGGAGGTGGAGAAGGGGCGCTACTACTCGCTGCAGTTCATCGACGAGTACACGTTCAACTTCGCTTACGTGGGCAGTCGTGCGACTGGCAATGAGGCTGGCAGCTTCCTGCTCACCGGACCGGGCTGGAAAGGTGAGAAGCCTGCGGGCATCAAGGAGGTGATTCCCTGTGAGACACAGTTCGCCTTCATCCTGTACCGCACCCAGCTCTTCAATCCCGGGGACATCGAGAATGTGAAGAAGATTCAGGCGGGCTACAAGGTGCAGACGCTTTCGCAATTCCTCGGCCAGCCTGCTCCAGCAGCCGCGCCCGTGGTGGACTTCATCAAGCCACTCACGCCGGACCAGCAGAAGACGTCGGTGGAGTTCTTCAATGTGCTGGACTTCATTCTGCGTTTCTGCCCTGAGCATCCCTCGGAACAGATGTTGCGCTCCGAGTTCGCCAGGATTGGCCTCGGTGGTGACGACCCTTTTGATGCGGCCTCACTGAAGCCTGAGGTGCAGAAGGCCTTCGCGGAAGGCATGGCCGATGCCTGGGCTGCCTTCAAGGAACACAAGGAGAAGGAGGTTGATACAGGCAAGTCATCCAGTGCGGACGCCTTCGGCACTCGTGCATTCCTGAATGGGAACTACATGAGTCGCATGTCCGGTGCCGTGCTCGGCATCTACGGAAACTCCAAAGATGAGGCCTACTACCCGGTCTACTTCGTCGATGCTGAAAAGAACAAGCCGGATGGCAGCCATGCTTACACCATACGCTTCGCTCCGGGTCAGCTTCCCCCCGTGAATGCCTTTTGGTCGCTCACCCTGTATGAGCTGCCCGCCAGCCTGCTCCATGCGAATGCGTTGAACCGTTATCTCATCAATTCACCCATGCTGCCCGACCTGAAGAAGGACGCGGACGGCGGCATCACCCTCTACATCCAGAACGCCTCCCCCGGCGCGGAGAAAGAGGCCAACTGGCTTCCTGCCCCCAAGGGCCCCTTCTTCATGGCCATGCGACTCTACTGGCCCAAGCCCGAAGCATTGAAGGGCGAATGGAAGGCCCCGGCACTGGAGAAAAAAGACTGAAGCCAAAAATACACTGACACACTTCTATACATGCAACTCTCACAAGCATTTCTAACGCTCGGAACATCTCTGACCCTCGCCACTTTGGCTCACGCCGCAGAACCCGTCCCCGTGACCGTGGACAATTTCATCCGTGCGGAGTCCGATCTTTACTTCACCAACCTCCTGAAAGACAGCGGCGGAGTCCTTGGCAAATTCAACCACCGTCGCGAGCCAGCATCCATCGAGAAACAGACGGTCATCCGGCTGAACCGTGACACGCTTTATTCCTCCGCGCTCGTCGACTTGGATGCTGGCCCTGTGACTGTGACGTTGCCGGACGCGGGGAAACGTTTCCGGTCACTCATGCTGATCAATCAGGACCACTACGTGCCGGACGTCAGCTATGAGTCCGGGACCTACAGGGTGGACAAGGACAAGGCTGGCACGCGCTACGCCGTGATAGGCATTCGCACACTGGTGGATCCTGCCGACCCGAAAGACATCGCCGAAGTGCACGCGTTGCAGGATGCTTTGAAAATCGAGCAGCCTGGTGGCCCGGGAAAATTTGAGGTGCCGCAGTGGGATCCGGTGAGTCAGAAGAAGGTACGGGATGCGCTGCTGGTACTCGGATCCACCATGCCGGACTTCAAGAAGGCCTTCGGCACGAAGGAGACCGTGGACCCCATCCGCCATTTGCTGGGCAGCGCCATGGGCTGGGGTGGCAATCCCGACAAGGATGCGGTGTATCTCAATATCACGCCGAAGCTGAATGATGGTGAAACGGTGTACAAACTCGTGGTGAAGGACGTGCCGGTCGAGTCCTTCTGGTCGGTGAGCGTGTACAATGCTGAGGGCTACTACCAGAAGAACGAACAGAACGCCTACACCATCAACAGCATCACGGGGAAGAAGGGCGCGGATGGTTCCATCACCATCCAGTTCGGTGGGTACGACGGCAAGACGCCCAACTGCATTCCCATCACCAAGGGCTGGAACTACACCGTGCGTCTCTACCGCCCCAAGAAGGAAATCCTCGACGGCACCTGGACTTTTCCCGAGCCGCAGCCGGTGAAGTGAAACCATAACTGCAATCCATCACAACCATGAAGCTGCCGAGCAGAAACCTAGTCCTCCTCGCAAGCATGCTCTGCGCCTGTGGTTTGGTGACCACAGGCGTCGCAGAGGAGAAGGCCGCCGCGCCTCCCAAGGACATCGCTTGCAGCAAGCTGGAGTACAAGGATCTGCACGGCAGCTATGTGTACACCTTTGCGAAGGACGGCTCCTACACCTTTGCTGCCGTGCACCAGAGCGGCAAGTCGGAGGGCGAACAGAAGGGCACCTACAAGTACGCCGTGACGCCGCCTGACAAAGCGAAGCTCAATCTCGACAAGGACACGGTGATCACCCTGACCTTCGAAGCACCGCTGAAGGGCAAGCTCACCGTCGATGACGATGTGCGTCCCCATGCCTTCACCATCACACCGGGGAAGAATCCCTGACTTCAAGCTGCACACACGCTCGCGCCAAACCTCAGCCCATGTTTCCATCATGAAGAATCCCATCCACTTGATGCCACTCATCCTGGTGGCGTGGTCCATGCAGGCAGGAGCTGCGGACCCGCTTCCCTCCTGGAACGACACTTCGCCGAAGAAGGCCATCATCGCCTTCGTGGAAAAGGTGACGAAGGAAGGCTCTGCCGACTTCGTGCCAGTGCCGGAACGCATCGCGGTGTTCGACAATGACGGCACGCTCTGGACGGAGCTGCCGGAGTATTTCCAGGGCATTTTCGTCAATGATCGGATCAAGGCCATGGCTCCGCAGCATCCCGAATGGAAAACGGAGGAGCCCTACGCCTCCATCCTGAAGGGTGATGTGAAGAAGGCACTGGCCGGTGGAGAGAAAGCTCTTCTGGACCTGGTCATGGCCACCCATGCAGGGATGACCACGGACGAGTTCGACAAACAGGTCACCGACTGGCTCGCGACGGCGAAGCATCCCAAAACAGGAAGACCCTTTACCGAGATGGTCTTCCAGCCGATGCTGGAGCTGCTCGACTATCTGCGCGCGAATGGCTTCAAGACCTTCATCGTTTCCGGGGGTGGCATTGAGTTCATGCGTCCCTGGACGGAGAAGGTGTACGGCATCCCCCCGGAGCAGGTGGTGGGCTCCACCGGTGGCCTGAAGTACGAACTGCGTGACGGAAAGCCCGTGATTGTGAAGACACCGTCGCTTGTGCTCAACGATGACAAGGAGGGCAAGCCCGTGGGCATCCAGCGCCACATCGGCCGCCGACCGATCTTCGCTGCGGGGAACTCCGATGGGGACTTCCAGATGCTGGAGTGGACCACCACCGGCAGCGGAGCGCGCTTCGGCCTCATCGTGCATCACACGGATGCAGAGCGCGAGTGCGCCTACGACCGCAAGTCCCCCTTCGGCAAACTCGACAAAGGTCTCGATGAAGCACCCAAACGCGGCTGGACCCTGGTGAACATGAAGGACGACTGGGCCGCCATCTATCCGGAAAAGAAATAGCACCAACTTTACTTCTCCAAACTCTTCTCATGAAGCTGCACCCCTTTCTAACCGCGAGCATAGCCGCGTTGGCGGCATGCCATACATCGGTAACTCACGCTCAAGGTCCACTGCCGCCACCGGTCAGTCCTGCGTCAGCGCCATCCGTGGCTCCCGCTGCACAGCCCGCAGTGCCCACACCCGCGCCCACTACCGTGACGGGACGCGCTGCCAGTGCCGCCGCTGGTGGGTATGAGAATACGGTCACCCTCTCGGCGAGTCAGTTGCTACAGCCCGTCTTCATGGCGGGGCAGCTCTTCCGCGTACGCGAGCTGGTGGGCAATGACTGGGGCATTTGCAACTACACGATCGACTCTCCCTTGTATGGCACCTTCTTGGCACACGGGAACAACCAGCTTCTGGATCGCATCACGGAACTCAGTGCCCTACAGCGCATGGATGTCGTGACGAGGACCAAGGACTATGCAGATGCGGTGGAGGATGCCGCCGATGAGGAAGAGGACATCGCGGACGATGCGCCCGATCGCCAGGTGGATTCCATCGAGGATGCGCCCAGCAGCGGGATCGGGAAATTCTTCCACCGCATTGGAAAGGATGTGAAGAAGGGCTTCAAGGAAGGCGAGGCCAACATCTACAGCAGCAAGACGCAGAAGACCGGCGCCCGGGTGGCGGCGGCCAAGCGGGATCTTTGTCGCAAGCTGGGTCTCAACCCCTACTCCTCCAATGCCATCCTCCAAGCGCGGCTCGATGGCATGAGCCGGGTGATGGGCTTTGCCAAAGTGAGCTTCCAGTTGGGTGCGGAGTCTGCGGATCCTGTGGTGGCCGCCGTGAATGCCAATCGCGGGACCATCCCTCCTGCCATGGCGGATCTGGTCTATGGAAAAGGTCCGGCGGAGATTCGCGCGGACAATCAAGCGATGCTGCAACAGTTGGGCGTGGGTCCGGTGGATGCCGCAGGCTTCTGTGCTTCACCGGCCTTTTCACCCTGGTATCAAACGCAGTTTGTCGTCGCTCTTCGAGCGCTGATGGGCGTGTCGGGACTGGATGTCCTGGTGCGTGACGCGGCCACGGTATCGACAGTGGAGACGGATGCCATCTTCTACGCGGAGACGGCGCAATTGATGGCACAACTGAAAGCGCAGCAGTGGCCGATTGCCCGAATCGACCTGCACAACAACCTGCCCTACTGCGTGTTGCAGGATGGCTCCGTACTCCTGGCACTGCACTGGGACTACGCCAGCTGGACGGACATGTCTGACAAGGCCGCACAGTGGCTGCAGACACTGCAGGTGAATGGGAAAAAGCCCACCACGATCACGATCGCCATCACCGGTGTGGCTTCCCCGCGTTGCCGTCAGGAGCTGGAGAAGCGGGGCTTCCGTCTGCTCGATCGCCAGAACAAGGGTCCGATGAACTGAAGCTCCCTTCTCTGCAGCACCCACATTGACATCTTCAACAAACCCCGAACTGAATCCCCCAAGTGAACTGATTCAAACCGCAAACCCATACCGCAGGAGGACACCGCCATGGACTGGGAAAAAGGTGAAGAAAGCTCGAATCTGGAAGACCGTCGCCGCGTGAGGCCCAAGGCAGCCGTGGGGGGAGGCTTGGGGCTGCTGGCGATCCTGGCCATCGGTTATTTCCTTGGGGTGGATCCGAATCAGCTCGGCCAGCTCATGGAGGGAGTGCAGGTGGGGCAGGGTGGAGGGAGTACAGAGGTGCAGGGGCCAGTCACGCCCGAGGAGGAGCGCAGCCGGAGATTCGCGGCGACCATCCTGGGCTTCACAGAGAAGGTTTGGGAGCAGCAGTTCCAGACCATTGGTCAGCAGTACAAGGCACCGCGCATGGTGCTCTTCACGGAGCGTGTACAAACAGGATGTGGATTGGCGCCTGCAGCAGTGGGCCCCTTCTACTGCCCTGCGGATCAGACGGTGTATCTGGATCCTTCATTCTTTGATGAGCTGCAGCAGAAGCTCGGTGGTTCTGCTGCAGACTTCTCTCAGGCATATGTGATCGCCCATGAGGTGGGGCACCATGTGCAAAACTTGCTTGGCTACAGTGATCTGGTGGACCAGAAGCGGCAAACGATGCCGGAGGCGGAGTTCAACCGCTGGTCCGTGCGGCTGGAACTGCAGGCGGACTACCTCGCTGGTGTGTGGACGCATTACGGGCAGCAGCAATTCAACTTCATCGAACAGGGAGATGTGGAATCCGCCATTCAATCCGCCAACGCCATCGGGGACGATCGGCTGCAGAAACGCGCGGGCGGATTCAGCTCTCCTGAGAAGTACACGCATGGCACCTCAGCACAGCGTGTGAAGTGGTTCCTCCAGGGATTCAAGACCGGGGACATGCGCATGCTCAAGCGGATGTTCGAGATGCCCTATGAGGACCTGTAGCTGCGATGCCCCCGCGCATGAAGGAAACCCAAACGAAAATCGAGCCACAACATTGAACACCATGAAAACGATCCACTTTGCACCCATCATCGCATGCCTTCTGAGCATGTGCTGTCTGACGGGCCTGACCGGCTGCGCCAGCATGGATTCATCCAACCAGACGTCACTGCTCTCGGCCGCCGGCTTCCGCGTGAAGACTCCGCAGACTCCGAAGCAACTGGAGGTGTACGCCGCAGCGCCTTCGTACAAGGTGCATCGAGCCACCGTGGATGGGAGGACCTTCTACGCGTACAAGGATGAGAAGAACGGCGTGGCCTACGTGGGTGGCGAGGCGGAGTACCAGAAGTACCAGCAACTCGCGACCCAGAAGAAGATTGCGCAGGACTACTACATGGCCGCGCAGATGAACCAGACCATGGCCATGAACTGGTACGGCGCCTGGGGCTACGGCGGCTACCGCTACGGACGTCCCGGCATGTTCTGGTACTGAACGCACCGCACGTCATCTGCTCATCATTCCATCTCACATCCTGATGTCATGAAAGCGACACTGCTGCATCAGCTCGCGCAGAGCTGGGGTTGGATCCTCCTCCGGGGTATCCTGGCGATCCTGTTCGGGTTTATGGCCTTCGCGTGGCCGCTCATCACGCTGCAGGTGCTGGTGATCCTGTACGGCGCTTATGTGTTCATTGATGGCGTCTCCGCTGTCATCGCTGCCATCGCCGGAGGCACCGTGGTGCCGCGGTGGTGGCTGGCGATGATCGGGGCATTTGGCATCATCGCCGGACTCGCGGTCTTCTTCTGGCCCGGCATCACCGCACTGGTGCTGCTCATCTTCATTGGTGTCACGTCTATTGTGCGCGGCATTTTTGAGATCATCGGGGCCATCGCCCTCCGGAAGGAGATCTCCAATGAGTGGATGCTCGCGCTGAGTGGCGTCGCGTCCGTGGGATTCGGAGTGATCATGGTGCTGTTCCCCGGTAGCGGGGCCATCGCCATGGTCTGGGTCATTGCAGTCTACGCAGTTGCCTTTGGGCTGCTGCTTACTGGTCTCGCTCTCCGTCTTCGCAAACACGCTCACGGCGGCCGCCCGCAGCCCGCATGACCAATTTCAGTCAAGAAAGCCAAGTAGAACAAAACGCTATGAAACGATACTTGAAACTGATTCCAGCATTCTTGCTGGCGATGGGACTAGTCGCGCCAGGAATCACTTCTGGGCAGACTGGTGGAAAGAAGAAACCGAACATCCTGGTCATCTTCGGGGATGACATCGGCATCCCGCAGATCAGCGCCTATACACAGGGGTTGATGGGATACCGGACTCCGAACATCGACCGCATTGCGAAAGAGGGCGCGCTCTTCACCGACTCGTACGGCCAACAGAGCTGCACGGCGGGACGAGCATCGTTCATCCTGGGGCAGGAACCCTTCCGCACTGGCCTTCTGACCATCGGCATGCCGGGGGATCCACACGGCATCCCACCGTGGACGCCGACCATCGCGGACCTGCTGAAAGAGCAAGGTTATGCGACCGGTCAGTACGGGAAGAACCATCTCGGAGACCGCGATGAACACCTTCCCACGAAGCATGGGTTTGATGAGTTCTTCGGCAATCTCTACCACTTGAATGCCGAGGAAGAACCTGAAGGTTACTTCTATCCGAAGGATCCCGAGTTCAAAAAGAAGTTCGGCCCGCGTGGCGTCATCAAAGTCGGTGCGGATGGCAAGCAGGAGGACACCGGTCCCCTGAATACCGCCCGCATGCCCACGGTGGACGAGGAGTTCCTCGGAGGCGCGAAGGACTTCATCCAGCGCCAGGTGAAGGCAGAGAAGCCTTTCTTCTGCTGGTTCAACTCTACGCGTATGCACATCTTCACGCACCTGAAGAAGGAATCGCTCGGGAAGACTGGTAAAGGCATCCATGCGGACGGTATGGTGGAGCATGATGGGCACGTGGGACAACTCCTCGACCTCCTCGACGATCTGAAGATCACGGAAAACACCATCGTGGTCTACACGACAGACAACGGCGCGGAACTCGCCCTCTGGCCCGACGGCGCCATGACCATGTTCCACGGGGAAAAGGGCACCACCTGGGAGGGTGGCATGCGCATTCCCATGATGGTTCGCTGGCCGGGCGTGGTGAAGCCGGGGACGGTGTACAATGACATCATCTCCCTCATCGACTGGGCGCCCACGCTGCTCGCAGCCGCTGGCGTGCCGGATGTGAAGGAGAAGCTGGCCAAGGGCTACAAGGCCAATGGCAAGGACTTCAAGGTGCACCTCGATGGCTACAACTTCATGCCCTACTTCGAGGGCAAGGAGCCGAAAGGTCCGCGTGATTCCATCATGTACTTCGATCAGGGCGGCAATCTCAATGCGCTGCGCTGGAACGATTGGAAGCTGAGCTTCGCTGTGGCCCATGGCAACATCGCCACCGGCGTGCGTGAGACACCCGCCTGGTCGCTCATCGCCAACCTGCGTATGGATCCGTACGAGCGTGGTCTTGAGGAGGGCGGGGGAGCGGTGGAATTCCTCGGACGCAACATGTGGTTGATCGTGCCCGTGCAGGCAAAGATCAAAGAGTTCTTCTCGGACTTCGAGCAGTTCCCCTTCCAGACTGGTTCAACGCTGAACCCTGCGGGCATCAACTACGGACTGCTGAGGCAACAGGATGCCATGAAGCGGCTGAAAGACCTCGAAGGCATGAGCAGGCCTGCAAATTGAAACAACGCACACGCAAGTGTGCGAACCGCGCCACCGATGGCCCGGACATTGGCGGCGCTATGAAGTTAGTCGCGGGGAGAGGAGAACGCAAAACTCTCCTCTCCCTGCTGAAATGGAATCTATCCGCTGCTCACATGCTCTCTGAGGAACTTGAACAACGTTTCCCGTACGCGCGCTACCACTCGGACCATCGCCTGGTGACGTGGTTTCCGGAGGGTGCGTTGACGGATGAACGCGCGGATCAGATTGTACATTTTCTGGAGCTGGCGGAAATGGAAGAGGGTCAATCATTCGACCGCTACACGGACATGACCGGCCACACGCGGATCCAGATCAGCCTCGATCACGTGGTTCGCATCGCCCGGCGGCGGCTGCGATACCCAGGCCCGCCGGTGAAGTCGGCATTCTACGCGACACGCACCATCAGTCTGAGCGTCGCGCGCATGTATGCGGAGTTGATGGAAGGCTCGCGCATCCAGGTGCGCACCTTTCGCGAACGGGCCGCCGCGGCAGACTGGCTCAGTGTTCCGGTAGCCATTCTGAACGCCCCCATCGACCTAGTCCCGGTGTGAAGACCCGCATGCCTCGATGGCCTTCCGCCAACAATTCATCCCGTCAATTTGTGAGTCAACACCCGTGCACCATACATCCTATGAAACGATACTTGAAACTAGCGCCGGTATTCTTACTGGCTGTGGGACTGCTTGCACCGAGCTTCGCCTCAGGGCAGGGCGGTGATAAGGGCAAACCGAACATCCTGGTTATCTTCGGTGATGACATCGGGCAATCGAACATCAGTGCGTACAGTCGTGGACTGATGGGATTCACCACGCCGAACATTGACCGCATCGGCAATGAGGGCGGTGTGTTTGTGAACTACTACGGTCAGCAGAGCTGCACCGCAGGCCGTGCCGCTTTCATCCTTGGCCAGTGCCCTTTCCGTACCGGTCTCACGAAGGTGGGTCTCCCCGGCGCAGCGGTGGGCTTGCAGAAGGAAGATCCGACTATCGCGGAGTTCCTGAAGCCACTCGGGTACATGACGGGACAATTCGGAAAGAACCATTTGGGCGACCGGGATGAGTTCCTTCCAACGAATCATGGTTTCGACGAGTTCTTTGGCAATCTCTACCACCTCAACGCTGAGGAGGAACCGGAGAACCCCGACTATCCAAAGGACCCGGAATTCAAGAAGAAGTTCGGACCACGCGGCGTGCTCAAGTGCACGGCCGATGGAAAGATTGAAGACACCGGCCCGCTCACCAAGAAGCGCATGGAAACCGTGGATGAGGAGTTCCTCGCTGGCGCGAAGGACTTCATCGACCGCAGTCACAAGGCAGGGAAACCCTTCTTCTGCTGGTACAACTCGACGCGGATGCACATCTTCACCCACCTCAAACCCGCGTCCGTGGGCAAGACGAATGCGGGACTTCAAGGGGATGGCATGGTTGAGCACGACGGGATGGTTGGCGAATTGCTCAAGCAGCTTGATGAGCTCAAGATCGCGGACAATACCATCGTGGTCTACACCACCGACAATGGTGCGATGAAGAGTATGTGGCCCGATGGCGGTGCGTCACCGTTCCGTTCCGAAAAGGATACAAACTGGGAAGGTGCCTTCCGTGTGCCCGCGCTCATCCGCTGGCCGGGTAAGATCAAGCCGGGGACGAACTTCACCGGCCTCTTCAGTGCGGAAGACTGGCTGACAACCCTGGTGGCTGCGGCAGGGGGCGATCCGAATCTGCGTGAAAGTGCCACCAAGGGAGTCACCGCTGGGAACAAGACCTTCAAGGTGCATCTCGATGGCTACAACCAGCTCGATTACCTGACCGGGAAGTCTGAGAAGAGTGCCCGCCCGGAGTTCTTTTACTTCAGCGATGACGGTGATCTGATGGCGTACCGTGATGAACGGTTCAAGTACGCCTACCAATTGCAGCGTGCCGTCGGCGTGCAGGTATGGATTGATCCTCTCACGACTCTGCGCACTCCGCAGATCATCGACCTCCATACGGATCCGTACGAATACGCCATCGACGGCTCGGCCTACTACGACAACTTCATGGTGACCCACGCATTCCTGCTATTACCGTCGGCATCAAAAGTCGCGGCGTATCTGCAGACCTACAAGGACTTCCCGCCGCGTCAGCGTCCGGCCTCCTTCTCGGTCGACCAGATTCTTGAGAAGCTGGAGGCGGGGAACAAGGGCAAGTGATGGTGTGAGTTTTGCGGGGGTTCCATCTCATCGTCCTCGACGGTATTTGCTGTCGAGGACGAGAGGAGTGAGGAGACAAGAAGCAATTAACAAGGCCATGAGTACACGCGACCAAATTCTCGAGCTCAAGAAGCGCATCGGCGCATCGGTCATTGGACAGGAGGAGGTGATTGATCAATTGCTCATCGCCCTGCTGGCCAATGGCCATCTCCTCATGGAGGGGTTGCCGGGCCTTGCGAAGACACGAACGATCAAGACCCTTGCCAAGAATCTGGAGAGTGAGTTCTCGCGTATCCAGTTCACGCCGGACCTGCTGCCGAGTGACATCACGGGTACCGAGATCTACACAGGCGAGGCTGGAGGCGGGAAGTTCGTATTCCAGAATGGTCCCATCTTTGGCAACCTCATCCTCGCAGACGAGATCAACCGCGCTCCTGCGAAGGCCCAGGCTGCTTTGTTGGAAGCCATGGAGGAGCGACAAGTCACCGTAGCAGGCACCACCCACAAGCTGCCTGATCTGTTCCTTGTGCTCGCGACCCAGAATCCCATTGAGCAGGAGGGTACCTATCCGCTGCCCGAGGCGCAGATGGACCGTTTCCTTCTGCACGTGTTCGTGGGTTACTCCAATGATGAGGATGAGCGGAAGATTCTGCGGCTGGTGCGCGGTGAAGATGCAGGCACGAAGGAGGCCGATGCCGCCAAAGTGGCGGCTCAGAGTGTCTTTGATGCACGCAAGGAAGTGCTGGCCGTCCAGGTGTCTGACACCGTGGAGAAGTACATGGTGGCCATCATCGCCGCCACACGCCGGCCGGGAGACTTCAAGCAATCGAAGCTGAGTTCCTGGATCAAGGTCGGCGCGAGTCCGCGTGGCACGCTGGCCCTGGACCGTGGAGCACGGGCGAACGCATGGTTGAACGGCCGCGACTCTACGACGCCGGACGATGTGAAGGCCGTGGTGCATGGGTGCCTGCGGCATCGCATCATCCTTTCCTATGAAGCCGAAGCGGAGGGCATCACGAAGGATGCAGTGCTGGATGAGGTGATCAAACAAGTGGCGGTGCCGTGAGTGCGACTTCAGACATCAAGCAACCGGGCGTGTACGCGGACCTCGATGAACTGGTCCGTCTGCAGTTCCGTGCGCGTGGATTCAGCTTCCTGCCGAGGCAGCCGATTCAATCGCTACTCGCAGGCCGCCACGCCTCTCGCCTGCGCGGACGTGGGTTGAATTTTGAAGAAATTCGCCGCTACCAGATGGGCGACGACATCAGGCAGATTGACTGGAAGGTCACGGCACGCACACGGAAGACACACAGTCGGGTGTATACGGAGGAGCGAGAGCGAACCACCTTGCTCGTGGTGGATCAGCGGCTGAGCATGTTCTTTGGCAGCGTGAAGAACATGAAATCCGTCACTGCGGCAGAAGCAGCGGCGCTTGCGGCGTGGCGTGTCATTTCGCAGAAGGACCGGGTGGGCGCGCTGGTTTTCAATGATGCGCACATCGAGGAGGTCCGTCCACAGCGCAGTCGCGCCACGGTGATGCGCATTCTCAATGCGGTGCTGGAGCAGAATCATGCGCTCTCCATCACGAGTGAACAGCAGCCGAATGCGGGCATGTTCAACGAAGCACTGCGTCGCTGCGAGCGCCTGGCCAAGCATGATGCGCTTGTGTGCATCATCAGCGATGCCGCGGGGAGTGATGAGGAGTCGCAACGCATCCTCACTCGCATTGCCCAGCACAATGATGTGCTGTTCGTCTTTGTGCACGATCCCTTGGAAGTGGCACTACCCGATGCAGGTCCGCTCATCTTTGGAGACGCAAGTGGCCAGATGGAAGTGAACACCAGCAGCAAGGCCCTGCGCGAGCGCTATCGGGACACCTTCGCGGAGCACCGTGCCCAAGGCCGCAAGTTCCTGCTGAACCGCGAGACTCCCGTGATTCCCCTGAGTACCACCGAAGGCGTGGCTGAGCAGATCCAGCGGCAGCTGGGAAACCGGTGATGCCATGAATGCCTGACGAACCCCATGCAATCCGATCCCACCAGCCTGGACCGCCTGCACGACATCGTGCCGCCACCCGCCGTGCCGTGGTGGCCGCCCGCGCCTGCGTGGTATTGGGTGCTGGGATTGTTGGGCATTGCTGTGGTAGTCTTTCTGCTTCGTGTCTTCATGCACTGGCAGCGGAATCGCTATCGACGTGAGGCGTTGGCTGAGTTTGCGAAGCACGAGGTGAAGCTGCATGATGCTTCCCAGCGCGGTGGTGCGCTCATCGCCTTGGCGGAATTGTTGAAGCAAACCGCCGTCACAGCTTTCCCACGCGAGGATGTGGCTTCGCTTACAGGAACGTCATGGGACAGTTTCCTGGATCGTACGGTTTCAAAGAAGGCTTTTGTCGAAGGGAACGGTTCCCTGCTGGAGACGGCGGCGTATGACCCGCGCAGCATCTCCAAGGTGGATGAAACCAAGGCACGTGAACTCGCTCGCCAGGTGCGCGACTGGCTGGCGCATCATCAGGTGGATATCTATCAAGGAGGTGCGGCATGACCATCGGACTTGCCTATCCTTGGATGTTGCTTCTGCTGCTCCTGCCACTGCTGGTGGCCTGGCTGTTTCCGCCGCATCGTGAGGAGCGTCAGGGATTGGTGGTGCCGTTTCTCTCGCGGCTGTCCGAGCACACTGGTCAGAAACCCAAGAAAGGTGCGTTGGTGTTGCGCGGTGGATGGATTCGCAAGCTCTCGCTCGTGCTGGGATGGGCCTGCATTGTGGTGGCCCTGGCACGCCCGCAGATCACCGAGCCTCCCGTCACGAGGGATGTGCCTGTGCGCGACATGCTGCTCGCGGTGGACCTCTCCGGATCCATGGAGACGAAGGATTTCAAGAACGCGAAGGGCGAAACGGTGGACCGTCTGACAGCAGTGAAGGAGGTGCTCGATGACTTCCTCTTGCGCCGTAAGGGAGACCGCGTGGGTCTCATCTTGTTCGGGAACGCACCATTTGTGCAGGTTCCCTTTACGGAAGACCTGAATGTGTGCCGCCAGCTTCTTGACGAAGCACAGACGAAGATGGCTGGACCGCAGACCGCTTTCGGCGATGCCCTCGGGCTGGCCATCAATGTCTTTGACCGCAGTACGGTGAAGGAGCGCGTGCTCATCGCGCTCACCGATGGCAATGATACCGCCAGCCAGGTGCCACCTGCGAAGGCTGCCAGCATCGCGAAGGATAAGGGCATCGTCATTCACACGGTGGCCGTGGGCGATCCGCGCGCCGCAGGTGAAGACGCGCTGGATGAGGAGACGCTGAAGAACGTGGCCAGCACCACGGGTGGGCTCTTTTCCCACGCCACCGACCGCAAGCAGTTGGCCGAGATCTATCGCAAGCTGGATAAGTTGGAGACGCGCAAGGCGCAAACCATCAGTCATCGCCCGAGGCGTGATGTGTATTGGTGGCCGCTGGCGGTGGCGTTGGTCCTGTCACTGGTGCAGCAGGTACTGCAGCTGGTGGTGCATCAGGCGCGGGCGAGAGCGCGGGCACGGCGGGAGGCAGCGTTGATGGGTGGTGCCACGATGAACCCCAAAGACCAACCCGAGGAGGTGGCGGCATGATCGGCGAGTTTCATTTCATTCGGCCACTGTGGTTGCTGGCCCTTGTGCCTGCTTGCTTCTTGTGGTGGATGCTGCGCCGTCATGTGGATGCTGCGCAGACGTGGCGGGGCATTGTTGCCCCACACCTGCTGCTGCACCTTCTAAGCGGTCGCGAACATCGGGCGAAATTTCATCCGCTGGATCTCGTCGCGCTTGGCTGGCTGGTGGGCTCGGTCGCGGTCGCCGGTCCCACGTGGAAGCGTGAACCCACTCCGTTCGCAGAGGACACGGCTGCTTTGGCGATTGTGATCAAAGTTACTCCTTCCATGATGACGGAGGATGTGCAGCCCAGCAGGCTCGCCCGTGCGGCGGAGAAGGTACATGACCTCCTGAAGGAGCGTGCCGGCGCGAAGACGAGCCTCATTGCCTACGCAGGTACTGCGCATGTGGTCATGCCACTGACGTCGGATGCAGGCATCATCGATACCTTTGCGCAGGCCCTGGACCCGAAGATCATGCCTGAGGATGGCGACGCCGCTGCCGAAGCGATGAAGCTGGCGGAGCAATCGCTGAAGGATGCGGGCTCCGGTTCCATCTTGTGGATCACGGACAGCATCTCTCCTGAGCAGGCGACACCGCTTGCCACCTGGCACCGATCCTCACCTCTGCCAGTGCGTCTCCTGCCTGCGCTCTATCCCGGCGCGGAACTGGATGCGGTGCGGAGTGCCTCCGGCGCCGTGGGGGCTGACGTGGTGCTCCTCTCACCCGATGACGCGGATGTGCATACGCTGGCACGTTCCGCGAAGTTTGCCGCCGTCCTCTCCGGCGGTGATCCCAGCAGCCGCTGGCAGGAGGCAGGCTACTGGCTCACACCGGTGTTAGCGCTGCTCATGCTGCCCTTCTTCCGTCGTGGGTGGATGGTGCCCACCGCATCTGCTTCCCGCTAGCGATCATTTGCCCATGAGCACTTCTCGTCATCAGCACAAGTCAGGTCCGTGGATCCGCAGGTCCGTCTGGGCGGGACTGGGTATGTTCGTGATCATCTTAATCATCGGCACGGTGCGCGACCCGCACTACTGGATGAAGGCCGACCGTCGTGGCGAGATCCTGATGTACGAGAAGAAGTTTGTCGAGGCTGCGAAGGCCTACGAGGATCCCTGGCACGTGGCGGCGGCGCAGTATCGTAGCGGCGACTTCGAGGCAGCCGCGAAGACCTTCGCACGTGTGCCGGGAGCCCCGGGTGCCTTCAACCAGGGCAACGCCTGGCTCATGCATGGCAAATATGATGCCGCGATCGCCAGCTACGATCGCGCTCTTGGCTTCAAGCCCAAATGGAAGGATGCGGAAGACAACAAGGCGCTCGCTATGGCCCGTAAGAAAAAGATGGAAGACTCCGGCAAGGATCGCGACAAGGAATCCACCGAGGCCTACAAGCCGGACGAGATTGTCTTCGACAACAAGGGCGGGGACAAGCCGCCGGAGAAGCCTCATGACCTGAACGGCGACAAGATGTCCGACGAAGAGCTGCGCGCCTCCTGGCTGCGGCGTGTGCAGACCACGCCGGGAGATTTCCTGAGGGCGAAGTTCGCCTATCAAGCCTCGCAACAAGCGAAGGGAGCCTCTACACCGCCAAAGGAGGGCGCGAAATGATGGCGCACCACTCCTCACGCGTGATGGGTCTCGCCTTCGCGATGCTGCTGGCACTCGTGCCAGGCAGGGAGGTTCATGCGCAGGAAGCCAAGGTGCGTGCCAGCATGACTTCGCAAGATACCGTGTATGTGGGGCAGAAGGTGACCCTGGCTGTGGAACTGCTTGCGCCTGGGTTCTTCGCCAGTGCGCCCGCCTTCGAGCTCCCTGACCCGCAAGGGCTCATGCTCATGCCTCCTGTCGGCAGCCCGGTGATTGGCAGCGAAGAGATTGATGGCGTGAGCTACACGGTGCAGCGCCATGAAGTATCCGTGCTCGCGCAGCATCCGGGTGAGCTCGTCATCCCTCCACTGACCGTGCGCTTCCAGTACAAACGTGCACCATTGGACAAGGACGCCCTGACCGCAAAGGTGAAGACACCCGAGGTGAAGTTCACTGCCACCCAGCCGCCCGGCACTGAGAAGCTGGGCATGATCATCACCGCACGAAATCTGGAGGTGAAGGAGGAATGGCATCCAGACCCGGCGACCGCGAAGCCGAAAGCCGGAGATGCCTTCACGCGGACCATCACCTTCACCGCGCCTGAGGTGCCTGGCATGATGTTCCCACCCTTTCAGGCGGCTGCCGTCGATGGCATTGGCATCTATACCAAGGAGCCCGTGGTGAATGATCACTCCGAGCGAGGGAGCCTCACAGGGCAGCGGACGGATGTCGTCACCTACGCACTGCAGCGCGCAGGCATCTTCACCATTCCTGCTGTGCGCTTCACGTGGTGGGACCTTGAATCCAAGTCTGCACGCACGGTGGACTTCCCTGCGCGGACCCTGACCGTGGCTGCGAATCCTGCGATGCCCGATCCTCATCCCACGGGAGCAGTCGCACCGCAAAGCCACCCCATCAGCCGCAAGACGGAAATCATCGCCGTGGCGCTGCTGCTGGCAATCATTGTCTTGAGCCTGCCGCAGGTGCGAAGAGGCGTCGGGAAGTTCATGGCGCTGTTCCGTCCCGTGCATCTGCAGCCACTCAATCCACGCCCTCGAACCGGGACTTCCGGAGAATCGCTATGAAACTACCGCTGACATGGCTGGCTTTGTTGCTGGCAACCATCGTGCTGCTGCCCGCGTGCAGCAGCGTCAGAACTTCGACTGAGAGTGACAGGGATCTGTTCCTTGAGGCCGACAAGAACAAGGACGGTCAACTCACGCTGGCAGAAGTGAATGCCATGGGGTTGCCGCGAGTCTTCAACCACTTTGACAAGAACCGTGATGGCACGGTGACCATGGAGGAAGCACGCGCTGTAGATCCTGACTTCGAGGAACATCACTTTTCCGAACGTGACCTCAATCGCGACGGCAAAGTCTCCTTTGAGGAATACATCCAGGTGGCGAAGAAGCGAGGAGGATTGAAGAAGCACTTCGCCGTGGTGGATGCCAATAGCGATGGTGCCATCAATCAGGCGGAGGCGAATGCCTACGTGGAGAAGCTGGAAGCCGAGACCACGGCGAATGTCACCGAGTGATCCCCTTTCATTTTTACTGCCATGAAGACAAGCACATGGATCCGGCTCCTGGGAGCCCTGTTGATTCTCATCGAATGCGTGAGTTGTGTGGCGCCGCACCCGAGTCCGGTGGTGCGGGGTCGTCGTCGCGGTGGCGTGGCTGGCGCCGCCATCGGGGGTGCAGTGAATGGATGGGAAGGCGCCGCTGCGGGCGCGCTCATTGGCGGCACCGTGGGTGGCATGACTGGCAGGGCACGGAGGTCCTACTACACAGGCACGCCCTATTATGCGCCAGCACGGAGTCCGTATGGCATGGGGTACTACTGATGTACGGCGCGTCATCAGGAGCCGCCCACCCACGTTCACTTCATCATCTGCTCCACCCAAGGCCTCAGCTCTTCCGCGAGGATGGCGTAGCCTTGGGCTGTGAGGTGCACATTGTCCGGTGCGTAAGCTCCCGGGACCAGTGTTCCGTTGCGAGTCAGGAATCGCGGAAAGAGATCGAGGAAGCGAACTTCTGCACCATTTCCAATCCCGGCAGCCTCAGTATTCACTTGGGCAATGCGGACCCGGTCGAGTCCCATGGGGTCGGCTCCCGAGGGTGGTAAGCCGAGGATGAGCACCTTGGACTGCGGAAGCTTCGCCCGAAGCTTGTCCACAATCGTGCGGATGCCCGTGACAATGTCCGTCGAGGTGTTCTTCCCATCCCACAGGTTGTTCATGCCGATCATGAGCACCACCACCTTGGGCGAGATACCTTCCAGTTCACCGTTTTCGATGCGCCAGAGCACATTGCCCGTTTTGTCGCCGCCGAGGCCGAAGTTCGCCGCCTTGAAGGGAGCGAAGTGCTTTTCCCACGGGTCCTCACCTGTGGTGCTCCAGCCCTGGGTGATGGAGTCGCCGAGGAAGAGGACATCAATGCCGCCCTGCCTGGCACGTCTCACAAAGGACTCGTGAAAGGCCTGCCATGCATGGGGCTGCTCCGGGTAGTAGCCAGGCACCGCTGTGGTGGGCACCTTCGTCACGTCACCGGGCTCCTTCGGAGATTTCGGCGCGGACACCACATTGAGGGCTGCGATTTCTTTGACGGAACTCTCCGGGGTGACGGTGATGGCTACATCATCCAGCCACGCACGGCTCTTTCCTTCCAGATACAGGGAGAGGGCCACACGGGTCGCTTGTGGGGGCACATCGATTTCGGCCTGGGCCTGCTGCCAGTCCTGAAACTTCTCCACATGAGCAATGGGAACGAGCTCGCTGAAGCCATGCTTGTCGTCGAAGAAATGGGCCGCAAAGGTCGCCTTCGCGTCCACACCGGTCCTCAACCAACCACTGACTTTGATCTTCAGCGGCCCGGGTGGGGTGATTGGGGCCTTCGCCTCGGAGGGTGTTGCGGACGAGACGACCGCCGGGTTGGCCTCTTTCGGTGGTTCGCGCAGCAAAATCATCTGGTGGATGCAGCCCCGGCCATTGTCGGTCATCGCGCTGCGGTCCACCACCATGCTGGCTTTCCCCCCGTGGTACCACAACGTGTCCTTCCTGACCTCACACTGGCCGAACTTGCCTATCCAGCCTGCAGGTACGGAATCGCCTTCCTCCATGTCCCCATTGCGCAGCAGGATTCCGGGCTCCTTGGCGAGGCTGGGGACTGCGAGCAAGCCCGCGATCAGGGTCGTGCTGAGCTGGAGCAGGACCTTCATAAGGGGTGGAGAAAAGGAAATCAGTTGGCCGGAGCCGGAGTATCCGGGGCGCTAGGAATGGCCTTGGCCGACCGGTCCGGCAGCACCAGGAGGATGGCCAGGCCAATGAAGCTTAGGAAGCCCAGCAGGGACGTCCACTTGGGAAGTCGTTTCGCGGCCACCAAGTGCGTGCATCCCCAAGCGAAGATCACATACCCCATGATTTCCGCAACGGCCCCGCCGTAGTACGGCAGGTCAGGCTTGCGGGTCACATCCTTCATGAAGTCCCCGAGGATCTGAAAGAAGATCCCAAAGGCCAGGCCTTGGGCAAATCCAGTCTTCTGTTCGGGGGTCATCGCCATGCTGCGTCCACCCTGCCCACGACCAGCGCGAGTGCAAGGGGGAAACGTGGGAAGCAAGGATGGATGGAAGAGCGGAGGCGTGGGGAAGCCCGGAGGGCCTGCGAATACCCCTGCCGTGCATGGATACCCGCTGGGCTGACGGGTACACGAGGCGGGGACAGGAATGTCCCAGATCCCGAGCCTCCATGAGCCCCCGGTACTTTCGCTGCTCCACCAGCGCTGGCCTCAGACATCACAAATACCCACGGCCTGCTTCAGCGAGGCGAGGGCGTCGGGACGTGCAGGGATGAACTCCTGCGCGACATGGCCTTTGTAACCGGTATCCACAATCGCCTTCATGATCGCGGGATAGTAGAGCTCCTGCGTCTCATCGATTTCATGACGTCCTGGCACGCCACCGGTGTGGTAGTGGGCGAAGTATTGATTGTCCCGCTTGATGGTGGCAATCACATCGCCCTCCATGATCTGCATGTGGTAGATGTCGTAGAGCAGCTTGAAGTTCGGCGAGCCGAGTTGCTTGCAGAGTTCCACGCCCCACGCGCTCTTGTCGCACATGTAGTCCTTGTGGTTCACCTTGCTGTTGAGCAGTTCCATCACCAGGGTGATGCCGTGTTTCTCCGCGATGGGGAGAACCTTCTTGAGACCTGCGACACAGTTCTTGATGCCGGTCTCCTCATCCATGCCATTGCGATTGCCGGAGAAGCAGATCACATGCTTCGCGCCGAAGTCCGCGCTGGCCTTCAGATGCGGTTCATACGCTTTCACGAGCAGGTCGTGGTACGCGGGATTGTTGAAGCCATGGGGAATGCTGCCCACCTTTTCGCCGCCGGGGCCCTCGATGGTGGGGAAGCTGATCATGGCGCTCGTGAGACCATGCTTCTTCAGCGTGTCGAAGTCCGGCGGGTCCACGAGATCGATCGAGGTAAGCCCCATCTCCTTGCCCGCGCGGCAGAGGTCATCGAGCGCCACTTTGGGATAGCACCACTTGCACGCGGAGTGGTTGATGTGGCCCTTCAATCCGGAAGCGGCATCTGCAGCTTCGAGACGGTGGAAGAGACCGGCGGCCATGGCTGCAGTGGCGCTTGCCGTAGCCGTGGCGGTCTGGAGGAAAGTACGGCGGGGAATGGGGGAGGTGCTCATGGTAAAAATGGAAACTTGGCGCCATGATGGCGGAAGATGGACGGAATGGGCAAGGGAAAGTAGTCCGCCGAGCCTCGGCGGTGTGGGTGTGAGGGCGCTACGTCCATGCAGATAAAAACCACCCACCACAAACTTCAGTCTCCGAAGTTCCTCTGCGTCTCCGTGTCTCTGTGTTGAATCCAATGCAGCCTGCCCGCGCTCTCCTAGGAGCAAGCCGCACATCGGCAGTTATCTTGCTAGGGAATGCGTATGCGGCACTCCCACCCGCCGAGGCTCGGCGGACTACTTTCTACTCCATCACCACATACCGCTTCTCGGTGGCATCCACTTTCACCTTGGGCAGCGTCTTCTTCTCTTCAAACTTCACCCACGCCTCGCGCAGGTCCTTCCAGAAGCCGAGCCACTCAGACTCGTCTGTCTCCGCCTGCAGCATGCGCTCCTCCGTCATGCGGAAGGGATACACATGCACGGGCACTTCCTTCTGGCCTGCGTGGATGGCAGACTCTACGATCAGGTAGATTTCCTCAATCACCGGATCCGTCATGGCAAAGCAGCCGAGGCTCACCTGATTCCCATGCACCATGAGGAAGGCGCCGGTGCGGCCATGGGCGCGGTCGAACTCATTCGGATAGCCGATGTTGAACGAGAGGTGGTACTTGCTCGCGGGATTCAAGAGGCCGGCGTTGGTGCTGTAAAATCCCTCGGGTGCCTGGAAATCGCCTTCCTTCTGCTTCGGGCCGAGCTGCCCGGACATCGCGACCACGGGCCACTTCTTCCACATCTTGTATTCCGTGGCCCCCTTGGGTTTCATCCACAACTCGAGCTCACGCTCCTCCTTCACGATACGGATGAAGGCGGGATTCCCCAGCGCCAGGCCGTCGGTGGCGAGCTGGGTCTTCAGTGTGGGAGACACCCGTTCGCGCACTTCCGTGATGCGGGGATTCTGCATGGTCTTGTAAACCGCAGCCACCACGCCACTGCAAGCGATGAGGACGAAGAATCCCAGCCAGAGGTATTGAAGCGAGCGCGGAATGGGTGAGACCGAAGGCGGCATGGAGGAAAAATATCAACCGCGTTCGCGGTGTCCATGGGGAGGTGGTTTACAAAAGGAACGGGGGGAGAGTGTTAGGAAGTCGCTGCGCCGGCTTCCAAAGTTGGTGGGCAGAGGGGCAGAGGAGGGCTTCCTATGCTTCAGCACTCCCAATTGCGTTACCTATGAGTCATGCACACGCATCAACCACGGAAACGCGTAGTATGTGCGCCACTACGTGCATTCCAGACTTTTGGAGTTCAGCCAAGTCATCGGGGGGATCAGGGAAGTCCCCAAATTCGAAACCAGTTTCACCTTGGCTCGAGACTGCATGAATTCCATGACTGATAACCGCTATCGACATCTGCCGCGGCCGTCGGATGCAATACGTTTCGATAGCCTCGAACCTCAACGTAACATGCTTCCACTTATTTGTAGCAAGCTCGCGTGATTCTAAGACGAATTGAATCCATCCACCTGTATCGGCTGGATTCAGCTCAATACTTCTGATCACAGTGTCAGAAAAGTCCCCGTACTGTGAACTGAGAGTGTTCCACACTATTGGTGTGCCGTGAAGGTAGCAATTCACTGTCGTAGAGGGGTGTGTGGCTGGACTCCGGGTGGGAGCCGTGCCCAACCTGGTGGTTTGTCTCTAGTACAATGAGACGCTCTATGAACAAGGAACAAAAAAACGGGAGCCCTCGCGGACTCCCGTTTTCCAAGTTGTGATATTCTCCGCGAGCTGGCCTTACTTCACCGGCAGCACCTGCACGCAGTCGAGGTGCACATTGCCCTTCGCGCCATCGACACGGAAGGTCACGGCAGCTTCAGCACCGGCTTCGAACTTGAACTTGCCCAGCGAGTGGAAGCCTTGCTTCAGCTCAGCGGGTTTGCTCTGGTCGACCGTGAAGTCCTTCTGGCCATCCGCACTGAGCACGCTCACCGGGACGGTGGTGCCGCGGTTCTTGTGCGGCTGCCAGGCGATGCGCACTTCATAGGTGCCGGTTTCCTTTACGCTGAAGGGGAAGCGAGCGCTCGAGCCTGCCGTACCCGTGTACTGGTAGCCCTTGTCCACATAGGGCTTGAGACCTTCGCCCTTGCTCCAGCTGCCAGTGAGCTCAGCTTCTTCGTCATCGATGACCAGGCCTTCGAGCTTCTTGGACTCAATGTGCTCCTGCACAATCTCCGGCAGCTTCGCCGCGTTGGCGGGCATGTAGAGCTGGCCTTCGATGCTGTCGCGACGCATGGCGCCGGGCTTGGTCATGAGGTCCTTGAGGTTGTCGAGGTACTGCTCATACACCCCACGCGGGGTGGTCTGGTGGCGCACGGTGAGGTAGGCGGCCTTGCCCACCACTTCACCCATCATGCCGCAGGTGCGCATCACGCGGATGGTGCCCAGTGCATTGTGGTCCACGGAGATGTTGCGGCCTGCCATGAAGAGGTTCTCAATGTTCTTCGAGTAGAAGGAGCGGTAGGGAATGGGGTAGCCATTCTTGCGATCCACGCCCTTGCCGAAGGCGGCGCGGGAGATGAAGGGATTGTCCTTGTACTTGGTCATGTACTGCTCCTTCGGGTAGTGCAGGTCGATGTCCCACGTGGTGGGCACGCAACCATCCGGGAACTGCTTGCCGCTCACGATGTCGTTTTCATTCAGCACCACGTCACCAATGAGCAGGCGGGACTCGCGCGTGCCGCCGATGTAGGCCACCCACTGGAAGGCGTGGTTCGCATACTTGCCCGGGTCCTTCTTGCGGAGACCGGAGAAGGCGCCGAAAAGCGCGCGCAGGTTCCAGTCACGCACGAGTTCGAGCTCCTCGATGGGATGCTTGTCAAAGCCGCTCTCCCAGAACCACTCGCCGTGGAGGAAGTCAGACACATTGAAGTGGCTGAGATCGGGAGCGGGCTTGTTCGCGCCAATGACATTGTTCTTCAAAGGCTTGAAGACCTTGGGTGTCGGGAAGTCCTTGTCGGGCTCCAGATCGAGCGCCCAAGGGGTCTCGGGCCAATCCTGTGCCTTGTCCGTCTTGGACACCACCCACATGTTGCTCATGCCGAGGTGACCCTTTTCCAGCATGGTGTAGGTGGCATTGGCCAGCGCACCCAGGTTGCCGTGACCCGTGCAGTCCACGAAGAACTTGCCGCGGATGTTCTTCTCCTCACCCGTCTTCACGTTCAGAGCGATGGCGCCGGAGATCTTCTTCTCCTTGCCCTTCGCCATCTCCACCTTCCACACATGGTTGTTCAGGTAGAGGTCGATGTTCTTTTCATCGCGCACGACCTGTTCCTTCAGCTTGTCGCCGTACTCTTCCACGAAGCCGGGGCTGTTGCTGGCGCGGTCGGTGAATTCTTCCACGATTTCGCCGAGGTGCGGATACAGGCCGCGGCGGGTGCCGCCCTGCGCCCAGACCTGCACTTCGCTGGAGCCGTTGCCACCCAGCACGGGGCGATTCTGGATGAGTGCGACGGAGAGACCCTGGCGGGCACCGCTGATGGCAGCGCCCATGCCAGCGTAGCCACCACCCACGACCACGAGATCGTATTCCTTCGTCACAGGCGCTTCATCGGGAAGGCCGAGGCTCTTGTGGCGGAAGGAGGCGAGTTCCTTCTTTTCCGCAGGCGGGGTGAACTTCAGGTCGTTCGTGAAGAGGATGGCATCCACGCGGCCGTTGAAGCCGGTCTGGTCATGAATGGCCAGCTTCGTGTCACCGGCGGGGAGCTGCACTTCGCCACCATCTTCCCAGAGCCAGTCCTTACCCTGCGTGCCGAAGTCCTTGCTGAGTGCCTTGCCATTCACGGAGACCTGGAAGCGTCCGGGGGCTCCGGGGGCATCCCAGGGACCTACCCAATTCTTCGTGCGGACCCACACGCGGTACTTTCCAGCGGTGGCGTTCTTCACGGTGGTGGAGGCATCCTTCACCGGCTTGCCCAGGCCATGAGCCATGAGGTAGGGCGAGCCCATGATATCGATGAACTGCGTGTCGAGCACCCAGCCGCCTTGATCCTGGAAGGACTCAGCTTCCACGAACAGATTGGCCGGGGCCGCGTGTGCCAGCGGCGCCGCGGCACCGAACGCGCCGGCCGTGGCCGCCGCGAGGCAGAGGGTGAGGAGAGGGTGCTTCTTCATGATCATCTAAACTACTAGAGCGGAAAAACGCGATGGGTGTAAAGGCTACAGTCCCGTCCCGGTCATCTTGGACAAGCAAATTTTAGGAACCGGAAACGCCCGGTGGGTAGAAGGCAACGAGGGCGGGAGTGGCGATTTAGCAGGCTACGATCGGGTCCCATTATTTAGCGAGTGGGTGGTATTTTGGGGCTGGAAGGGCTCCCAGAAGGAAATGCGCAACGCAGGATCATTCCCACCTGCATTGACACTCCTGCACCCTTCGCTAACCTCGGCATGTCCAAACAAAAGGGTTCCGCGATGCCTTCAGCGTCACGGGAGTGTCACACATCGATGGTAGGGTCGCCATCGTCTCCAAACACACTCAGACGATCTCGCCGATGAACCCTGCCCCCATGGAAATCCTCGCCACCGTGCTTTTTGCGGTGGCCGTGTTGCATACCTTTTGCGTCCAACGCTTTGCCCACTGGGCGCACCAGTATCCGAAGGGATCCATCCAGGAGAACCTGCTGCATTTCCTCGCCGAAACGGAGGTGGTGTTTGGTTTGTGGGCGGCGACCCTATTTGCGGGCATCGTGGCGCTGAAGCAGTCCGTGCATGACGCGGTGGTTTACATCGAAAGCCTGAACTACACCGAGCCGAAGTTCGTCCTGGTGGTCATGGTGGTGGCAGCCACGCGGCCCGTGGTGCGGCTTGCGGAGAGCATGATTTCCGCCGTGGCGCGGCTGCTGCCCTTCAAGGAAGCGATGGCCTTCTACGTGGCAGCACTCACCGTGGGCTCCTTGCTCGGTTCCTTCATCACCGAGCCCGCAGCCATGACCCTGCTCGCGCTGGTGTTGAAGCGGCGCTATTTCGACCACGGCATCACGCGGAAGTTCGCCTATGCCTCACTCGGCCTGTTGTTTGTGAATGTGTCCATCGGCGGCACGCTCACGCATTTCGCCGCCCCACCCGTGCTCATGGTCGCGGCGAAGTGGCAATGGGACACTGCCTACATGTTCACCCACTTCGGCTGGCGCGCCGCGCTGAGTTGCGTGGCCTCCACCGCGCTGGTGGCCTGGTATTTCCGGAAGGAATTGAATGCACTGGAGGTGCAGGCGCACAAGGCACAGCCCATTCCCGCGTGGCTCACCACCATGCACGTGCTCTTCCTCGCGGCAGTAGTGGGCTTCGCGCATCACCCGGATGTGTTCTTCGGCGTGTTCATGCTCTTCCTCGGACTCGTGACCGCCACGCGGGAATATCAAGACGGACTCAAGCTCCGCGAAGGTCTGCTGGTAGGGTTCTTCCTCGCGGGCCTCGTCACGCTCGGTTCGCTACAGGCCTATTGGCTGAAACCACTTATCGAAAGCCTCGATGGCGCCACGCTCTTCTTCGGTGCCACGGGATTGACGGCCATCACGGACAATGCCGCGCTCACCTACTTGGGCTCGCTGGTGGAGGGAATCGATGATTCCTTAAAGTATGCCCTTGTCGCGGGTGCTGTCACCGGCGGTGGACTCACAGTTATCGCCAATGCACCCAATCCCGCTGGTGTGGGCATTCTGCAAAAAGCGAAGGCGTTCGGTGATGAAGGCATCAGTCCGCTGGGTTTGTTCCTGGGTGCGTTACCGCCCACGGCGATTGCGATGGTGTTTTTCTGGTTTGTGGCGTGATACACCGTCATGGTGTGTGTGTGCACTTCAGAGGATGCGACGTCCCGCTTTACGCGTGAGCGTCAGTTAACGATCTGGAAACTGTGCCGAAGGCCTTGGACTGCGCGCAGCCCTGCTGCCGCTTTCCTGAGTCCACAGCCCTGCTGTGGCGATGGCGATACTTGCTCGTAACGTGATACGTGCTGGAGACTTGGCGACTTCGTCGCGGTGAAGTGTGCAGCAGGCTGCACTTTAGGAAAGCGGCAGCAGGCTGCGCGCAGTCCAAGGACGCTGCGCGTCACAGCGTCCGGATCATTCGTGGGTATCCCACCTCTCTATGATGTCGCCGCTCCTTGGGTGCTCTTCCGCGGCCTCCCATTTTACCCACCCTTTACAGACGACCCACACGGCAGGCTTACGCTGGGGTTGTCATGAAACCCATACCCAAAATTTTCAACACTCTCATCTTGGGCGGCACGACTATGTTCGCTTTTGCCATGGTGAACTCTCGTGCAGAGGAGGTCGTGGTCGACAAGCCCAAGAACCCGCTGACCACCAAGATTGAAATCGAAGTGGTCGTCGACCAGAAGGAGACGCCGGTACAGATCGCCCTCCTCCTGGATACCAGCAACAGCATGGACGGCCTCATCGAGCAGGCGAAGACGCAGCTCTGGAAGATTGTGAACGAATTCAAGGACGCGAAGCAGGGAGACAAGATTCCCGTGGTGCACGTCGCGCTCTATGAATACGGGAACAACAACCTGAGCGCAGGCACGAACTTCGTGCGGCAGATCCTGCCTTTCACCCGCGACCTGGACAAGGTGTCCGACGAACTCTTCAAGCTCACCACCAATGGTGGCAGCGAGTACTGCGGTGCGGTGATTCGCGAGGCCATCGACAATCTCGCTTGGGACAAATCTCCCAACGTGTACAAGGCCATCTTCATCGCGGGCAACGAGCCCTTCACGCAGGGGCCCGTGAGCGCGGACAAGACCTGTGGCAGCGCGATCGCGAAGGGAATCGTGGTGAATACCATCCACTGCGGCAGCGAGACGGATGGCGCCAATGGCGGCTGGAGAAGGGGCGCACACCTTGCGGAAGGCAAGTTCCTCACCATCGATCAGGACAAGGCCGTCGTTCATGTGAAGGCTCCGCAGGATGAAGAAATCACCAAGCTCAGCATTGAGCTGAACAACACCTACATCATCTACGGAGCCAGGGGCAAGGAAGGCAAGGACAACCAGGTGCGCCAGGATAATAATGCCAGCACGAAGGCCTCCGCCGGAGCCTCTGTGGAGCGTGCTGTTTCCAAAGCCTCAGCCAATTATTACAACGGAGGCTGGGATCTGGTAGACGGCTGCAAGAAGGGCGACGTGAAGCTGGAATCCGTGAAGGAAGCGGATCTCCCGGAGGAGATGAAGAAAATGAAACCCGAAGAACGCGCCGCCTATATCGAACAGAAATGCGCAGAACGCGAGAAACTGCAGGTGCGCATCCGCGAGTTGAACAAGGAACGCCAGGGCTACGTGGCCACCCAGCAGAAGGAAAAAGGCGAAGGCAAGACGCTGGATACCGCGATTGGCAACGCCGTGCGCGAGCAGGCTTCGACCCGTGCGGAGATCACGTTCAACAAGTAAGTGGTGTCTCCATGGTGGTCCGCCCACTCCGTGTGCGGTCAGTGGGTGAATTGCGAATAGCGGGTGGCACGTCCCAAGACGTCGCCACCCGCAGTCGTTTTGGGGAATGTTGAATGGAGGTGAAGGTGAGGTGGGCGGGTTGTATCGAGCGTTTGAGCAAGGCAGCCTCGGGAGACGCGCAACTGACCGCAAACGGAGTGGGCGGACCACCATGGGGCACCACCATCACGGCTTTGGCCTCAGGTGCTCGCGGATGCGCTTGGAGAACTCCGGATCCTGATCCGCCGCCTTTGCGTATTCGCTGATGAGTGACTGCTTGCGCAAGTCCTCAAATGGCACCGTGGTATCCAGCAGCCCTTTCGCATACGCAAAGCGATCCGCATAGCCATTGATGAGCAGACGCGGGTCGTAGCTCATTCCCTTGCCTTCGCGGTGGGCATGGCGATCGATGTTTACCGTGCAGTTGTTGCTGAAGAGCGCGTAGTACTCCGGCTTCTCCACGAGCTGGTTCATCTTCTCCACATAGGAAAGAAAGAGACGTCGCGCGCCCGCATTCCCAGCGTGGGTATGGTAGAGATACACACGCTCGTTGCGATAGTTGCTGCGCACGCGGACAAGGTCCCGCTCCTCACCCACCACATAGATGAGCTCGAACTGCTTGAACAGTGAGGGGATGGCAGAGTACTTCTCGTTCTTCTCCAGCCGCGCTTCGATGGAAATGCTCAACGGCGGGGCGTTGTCAAAAAGGAAGCTCACGAACGTGTGGGCGATTGGCTTGTCTGTCCACGTGGAGAGAAAAAAGTCCACGCCCGTGAGATGCGCGAGATCCACCTCGCGTTCCTCATGGCGCACGGTGAAGTCCGTACGAGAGCGGTAGTCAAAGTTCCGCACGCCTGTGATCCTCACGCGATCACCCTCGATGATGGCGTGGGGCATCACGCTGACCTCCGGCCGCCAGTCGCGGTCATTTCGCGCGGGAATGAGGGACCACCAGATCATCACGGCCACCACCACGGCTGCTTCTACCCAGAAGGCGCGGCGATCTCTCGCCAGCCACAGCGCCCAGATGCCGATGCCCGCAACCACCAGCGCCAGCACCGCGCGCAGCCATGGCCAGGGGAGATTGGAGTAATGAATTGCCAGGGCTGCCCACGTGATCAGGATGAAACGACAGAAAAATCCCGCGGTGCAGGCCAGCCACAAAAGCAGGCGCCGCCACCATGGGGCTGCGGGCGGATGTGCAGTAGCGGGATTCACCGCGCGGCAATACCGCAGGAACGCGGTTGGTGCCAGAGATCAATCCACTCGAGCCGTCTGCGGTGAGGGAGAATCTCCGGTGCGCTGAAGCCACAGCGCGGAGCCGGAAACGAGAACCTCAGGAGTTGAAGGGATTGTCGTCTTTCGCTGGTGTCACTGCGGGACGTGCCGGCTCCTCCTTCTTCCCACGCTTGCGGAAGAAACGCCATGCGACCACCAGCAGCAGGGAACCTGTAAAGGCGGCAATAAGATCCTCAAAGGTGATCTTCAGTTCGCCCAAGCCGAGGTCGATGCGCAACACCCGGAAGAGCATTCCTCCAATGAGAGCGCCCAGCATCCCAAGACCAAAATTGGTCCAGTAGCCAAAACCCTGTTTGCTGAAGGTGGCCAGCCTCCCCGCCATCGTGCCTGCAATGGCTCCGACAATCAGCCAGACGATGATTTTTCCCAGTATCATGGCTCGCTCACGTGATTAGCTTCCCTGAACATACAAAATCGCGGGCAGTTTGCACGGTAATAGTTTCAAAGGTGCATCTCAAACGGCGAGCGCTCATGAATCAGCCTCAGTCCCCCGATGCCCGATCACGGTCTCAGCGCATTTTTGTACACCTTCCCATCCTTCATGATCACGAGGAAGTTCTTCTCGGGGTCTTCCACCAGCTTGATGTCAATGATGGGATCGCCGTCCACGAGGAGCAGGTCGGCCAGCGCGCCTTCCTCCACCACGCCGAGCTTGCCGGGGTAGGGATTGCGCAGGCCGCATGTGGCCAGCAGGGAGGCATTGTCGGAGGTGGCCATTTTGAGTATCTCCGCAGGCTGGTACCAGCGTGTGAGCTTGGTGAGTTGCGCACCTTGTCGTGGGGCAAGCTTGGCATCGAAGAGCGTATCCGTGCCGAATGCGGTCTGGATCTTGTGCTTCTTCGCCAGTTCGTAGGCCCTGTCCGTGCCGCGTGTCACCATGAGTTGCTTCAGATGGTTCGGGGATCCTTCCTTGAAGCGGGTGGCGTCTGGATCATCCAGGAACGGTTGCAGGGACCACCAGATGCCTTTTGCTGCCATGAGTTTTGCCGTCTCTTCATCCACAAGCTGGCCGTGTTCGATGCATTTCACCCCGGCCTGGATGGCCAACTGGATGGCGTGTGGGGTATAGGCATGCACGGAGACGTAGGTGCCCCAGTTCTCTGCAGCCCGCACCGCCGCCTGCATCTCCTCCAGCGTGTACTGGGTGACATCGAGCGGGTCGTAGTTTGAGGAGACACCGCCGCCGGCCATCACCTTGATCTGCGTCGCACCACGCATCAGGTTTTCCCGGGTGCGCAGCAGCACTTCATCCACTCCGTCCGCGATGGCGGTCATGCCGGTGCTTTCGGGGTAGGTGAGTGGGGCACCACGTTCACGAGGCACCAATGGCGGCAGGCGGAAATCCCCATGGCCGGAGGTCTGCGAGATGGTGGCCCCGGAAGGGTAGATGCGCGGCCCGGGAATCACACCTTCATCAATGGCGCGTTTCAAGGCGAAGCTGGCCCCACCCATGTCACGTACCGTGGTAAAGCCGCGCAAGAGCTGCTTCTCCGCTGCCTTGCCTGCCACCAGCGAGAGGTAGTTGATTTCGGACATCAGGGCCACCTGTAGCGGTACGCTCTCCAGCATGAGGTGCACATGCGCATCGATGAGCCCGGGCATGAGCGTGCGTCCACCACCATCAATGAGGACTGTGTCACCCCGCCGATCAGTGGGGATGGGTGAGGCCGAAATCTTTTCGATCTTGTTCCCACGCACCAGCACATGGGAGGGAGCAGAGAGTTCCCCGCTCTTCCCGTCAAAGATGCGCACGTTGGAGAAGAGGGTCACGGAGGCAGGGGCTTGCGCCGGAGGCGAGGGCGGTGCCTGTGCGGCTGCAGAGATCGCCATCAGCAGAGACAGGCGGGAGATGTGCCGTATGAAGGGGGCCATGGAGAAGGGGAGTTTCATGCGGTTCGGGGAATTGGATTGGGCATCAGGTCTGAGCCACATCGCGGCCGAAGCCAGCCGCAACGTGTCATGCGGAAAATATTTTATCCATGATGATGTCGATGGCCGTGTCTCGGAAGTATGGCTGGAAGACCGGGTTTTTGTCCAGTTGCCAGTCGGAGGGGGGAGGTGGAATGAAGGTAGGTGCAGCTGCGGGCGAAACAATTTCCGAGCCATTGCGTGCCCGTGCGATTCCCCAGACGTACTTCACAACGATCACGCATCCTCTTGCATCCGCGCGTGACTCACGTCACCATTTCCCATGCCCCTTACCGCATCCTCCTACGATCAGCTTTGCCAGGCCGCGCGTGACATCAATCTCCTCCAGAGCGCCTCGGCGGTGCTGGGCTGGGACCAGGAGACCTTCATGCCGGCGAAGGGCATCGAGCACCGTTCGCGCATCCTCGCGCATCTGAGCGGCGAGGCGCACGAGCGGATGACCTCCAAGCGCTTCGGCAAGCTGCTGGAACAGGCCGAGGTGGAGACGAAGCGCGCGGCCGAGACCTCCGTTGCGAAGTCGAATGTCACCCAGTGGCGCCGGGAATTCGACCGCGCCACGAAGCTCTCCAAGAAACTCGTGGAGGAGAACAGCAAGGCCATCTCGCTCGGCCAGGCCGCCTGGGCCAAGGCGCGCGGCGAGTCGAACTTCGCTGGATTCGCCCCGCACCTGGAGAAGCTCGTGGGCCTCTCCCAAGAAATCGCCGGGCGCTGGGGTGGCAAGAACGAGCCGTACGACGCGCTGCTGGACCAGCACGAGCGCGACAGCACCGCGGAGGAAATCGATAAGCTCTTCACCGCGCTCCGCCCGCATGTGGCGAAGATTGCGCAGGAAGCCGTGGCCAAGTCCAAGGCCGAAGCGCCCTCGGAAAAAGCCATGCTGGGGAACTGCCCCGTGGAGAAGCAGCAGACGCTGAACCGCGAGGTGGCCGAGTCGCTCGGATTCGACTTTGAAGCGGGCCGCATCGATACCACCGCGCACCCCTTCTGTTCCGGCTTCGGCCCCGGCGACGTGCGCCTGACCACGCGCTATGACGAGCGTGATTTCCTCTCCTCCCTCTTCGGCGTCATGCATGAGGCGGGCCACGGCTTGTATGAGCAGGGCCTGCAGGAAAAGGAGTGGGGCTTGCCCTCTGGTGCTGCCGTCTCGCTGGGCATTCATGAATCCCAGTCGCGCCTGTGGGAGAATCACGTGGGCCGCTCGCGAGCCTTCTGGGAGAAGTGGTACCCTCGCGCCACGTCGCTCTTCCCACATTTGAGGAAGCTGAAGTTGGATCAATTCCTCCTTGGGGTGAATCGCGCCGAGTTCTCCTTCATCCGTGTCGAGGCAGACGAAGCCACGTACGACCTGCACATCATGTTGCGCTTCTCTCTGGAGCGCCGCCTCTTCAGCGGCGCGCTGAAGGTATCCGAGCTCCCAGACGCGTGGAATGCCGAGTTCGAGAAGTCGTTTGGCCGCACGCCGCCGGATGACCGCCGTGGCTGCCTGCAGGACATCCACTGGTCCATGGGTGGTTTTGGTTACTTCCCCACCTATACCTTGGGCAACCTGAATGCCGCGCAGCTCTTCAGCGCCGCCATGAAGAAAGCCCCGATTCGCAAGGGCGCGGACAAGGGCGAATACGCCCCGCTGCTTGGGTGGCTGCGTGAAAACGTGCACGCTCCAGGCTCCACGCTCTCCCCTGCACAACTCATGGAGCACGCCACTGGAAGGAACACGAGCACCGCGCCTTATCTGAAGCATCTGAAGGCGAGGTTTCTATAAAGTAGCTTCGGCTTCAGCCGAACTCAGGAGACTTCTCCATCCATTCGGCTGAAGCGTGAAACTACTTTATAGGGCTTGCCAGCGCTTCCCGGATCGAGGCGTGAGCAATCCATTTTCCTAGGATACCATTGAATGTCTCACCGGCATTCTCGTCAATGCAGGTCGTGACAACGGCACCGCTTTCCTCATGATAGTGTGAATATCCAGTCCACCGCCATGAAGTCCCTCGTCCTATTCGCCTTTGGCCTCCTGGCATTCGCCCATGCCGCATCTGGTATTGATATCGCCATAGAACCCCTTCCGCCGGTAGGCAGTGAGATTTCCAAGTCCGAGGACGGTGTGGTCCAGGTGCATATGGACAAGCCCGGCACGGTGATTCTCGGACGCTGCCAAGTGGAGGCTCTGCCGGAAAATTACATCATCATCTTCACCGCGGAAGGTATGGCAACGGAACTGGGTGGAGGTTCCATTGCACTGGTGATCTATACTTTGGACCAAAAGGACATAGGGCACAGAGCCCATGGCGGATCCAACATGGGCCGACAGTCAGCCGAATGGTCCCACCTGAAGACGAGCTACCTTGCCAAAGCCACCAAGCAACATGATCAAATCATCCTGGGCATGCACTGCGAGGCGCCCTGCAAGATTCAACTCCGGAACTTCAAGGTCAATGTGATGACCCGCCAGGCGTACGAGGAAAAGATGGATGCCCGTTTCAAGAAGATGAAGGAATCCGAACAGCGCAAGGCGAAGAGCGACCAGTGATACCTGGCCCACCGGTCACCTCCCTCTTCATGGACTAAATGCGCATCCCGCAATCCTGGGAAAGGTCGGCCTAATGCTGAGCGTAGCAGGCACGTTAAACAGACACCTGCCCAGATGCGGCGTTCTCACCCCGCCGTGCATCTTGCCAGCCAAGATCGCTCCGCGCTCCTATGTACTCTCTTCGCATCGGCTCCATGCGACGACTTTCGTCCTTTGCGCTGCCATTGCTGCTCTCATTCGCGGGCTTTGTCTGTGCGGCAGAACCTCCCGCCGAACACCGTGGGCCCGCCTGCGTGGGCATCGATCCCTATTTCTTGAATGAAGTCTGGGTGAAGGTGGGGGCTCAATCCTGCTTGAAGTGCCACAAGGCCGGTGGAGACGCGGAGGATAGCAAGTTCATTTTGCAGGACCCGTCGCGGGATACCTCGGAGGAGAGGCATGCTTCCTCCCAGCACAACTGGGCCGCCTTTCGCGCCATGGCGCTCTCGCGCGAAGGTGATGGCGACGGGAAAGACAAGACCCAGGCCAAGGCCAAGCTCGACGAATCCCGCATCCTCCTGAAGGCCCTCGGAAAACTGGATCACGGCGGGGATGATGTGCTGAAATCCGGCACGCCGCGTTATCTGGTGCTGGAGCAGTTCGTGCGAACCGTGGAAGCCGCACACGAGGGTAAACCACTGCCGAAGCCCGCCATCACCGTCGCGAATGACCCGCCGTTCTTCGCAGGTATCGAGATGGTGGATAACCGTAAACTGCTGCGCCGCCTCACGCTCTCGCTGGCCGCGCGCCTGCCCGCGCCGCAGGAGGTGGCCGCGGTGGAGAAAGATGGGCTGGAGGCACTGGACCCCATCCTCGATGCAGTCATGAAGGAAGAGGCCTTCTATGACCGGCTCGCGGAAGCGTTCAATGACATCCTTCTCGTGCGCGGATATGACAATGGAGCGGAAAGCGCGCTCTCGTACGACCACTTCAGCACCACACGCCACTGGACGCAGAAGTTTGACCTCACGAAGCACGGCGATGAGAAGGCGCAGACGAAGGCTCGCTACAAGCTTGCGGATGACTATCGCGAGGCCCTGATACGTGAGCCGCTGGAGCTCGTGAAGTACATCGTGCGGAACGATCATCCCTTCACCGAGATCGTCACGGCGGACTACATCATGATGTCGCCGTACACCTCGCGTGGATACGGGATGTTTGAGGAGCTCAAGGACAAGTTCAAGAATGTCGAGGACCCGTATGAATACATCCCGGTGCGCCTTCACGCGCTGAAGAATCGCACGGGCCGCGACCACCAGTCGTCGGGGACGGGCTATTATCCTCATGCGGGCATGCTGAGCATCTTCCAATACCTGCGCCGCTATCCCACCACAGAGACGAACCGCAACCGTCTGCGTGCACGCATGTATTATGAGCACTTCCTTGGCATCGATGTGCTGGAGCTCGCGGCCCGTGTCGCGGATGCCGCTGCCGTGACTGCGAAGTATGAGATCCCCACCATGCAGGCCTCCGAATGCGTGGTGTGCCACAAGACCATCGATCCCGTGGCCGGTCTCTTCCAGGACTACTATAGCTTTGAAGGCGTCTTCGGTCCGCGCAAGGATGGCTGGTTCAAGGACATCTTTCCCGCTGGTTTCGAAGGTGAGGACATGCCTGCAGATCAGCGGTGGCGTGCCCTGCAGTGGCTCGGCGAGCACACGGTGAAGGATCCCCGTTTCGCCACCACCATGGTGGAGCATGTCTATCGCACCCTCACAGGCCGCAAGGTACTGCTGCTGCCCAAGGCGCTCGATGACCCCACGTATGAGGCGAAGATGCGGGCCTATCGCGCACAACGCCGCGAGGTGGAGGAAATTGCTGGCGTCTTTGTGAAGGCGAACTTCAATCTCAAGACTGCGTTCAAGGCCTGGGCCGTGTCACCCTTCTACCGGGCCGATGGCCTCGCCACCAGTGCCGCGGATCCGAAACGTCAGGCGGAACTCGCGGACATCGGCCTCGCACGCATGCTCACACCAGAGCAGGTGGAGCGGAAGATTGCCGCCATCTTTGGCAAGAGCTGGGGCAGGCTGATGGACAAGCAGTACTCCATCCTCTATGGCGGCATCGATTCGAAGGAAGTCACCGAGCGCGCCGTGGACCCCAGCGGAGCCATGGGCGCCATCCAGCGCACCCTGTCGAATGACATCGCCTGCAAAAATGTGGCCTCGGATTTCGCCAAGCCCGCAGAACAACGACGACTCTTCCCGAAGATCGAGCCGGATGTGCTGCCGGGTGAATCTACTGAGAAGGATCAGCAGATTCGCGAAGCCATCGTGCATCTGCATGCGGTGGTGCTGGGCCGCTATGACACCATCGACGGCGTGGAAGTGACACGCACGTTCAACTTGTTCTCGGGCATCATCAGCGATGCCAGGGCTCGCAAGGGCCTGGAGCAGCTCGAGAACTATTCCTGCCGCGCTGAAGGCGAAGCGCGCTTCAAGGACCCCAACTACACCGTGCGTGCGTGGCGCGGCGTCGTGACCTACCTGCTGCGCCAGTCAGATTTCCTCTACGAGTAGCACCCTCCCACTGCTTGCCGTTTCCATGAGACGCGATTTCCTCAAACTCTGTGGCCTTGCCGGACTCGGCGTGGCCGCACCGATCACATTTCCCCGGGTGGTGCGCGCGGAGGAGAAGCAGCTCACTGCCTATGAAGGGCCGTACTACGTGGTCTTCAATGCCTCGGGCGGATGGGACACCACCTACCTCATGGATCCGAAGGGTATCAATGAGATCAACCGGCTCTACAAGGAAGGAGACATCCTCACGCACGGTGCGCACAAGTATGCTCCCACAGCGAAGCGGATGAAGGAGGGCTCGGGCATGAGCAACGAGGACTTCTACAAGGAGTTCGGCAGTGAACTGCTCGTGCTCAATGGCCTCGACTACTCGGTGAACAACCACTCGCCCGGCGCGCGCTACATGGCCACGGGACATCTCGATAGCCTCGCGTATCCCACCTTCGCCGCATTGATTGCCGCCGCTCGTGGACCGCACTGTCCGCTCGCGTATCTCACGTTTGGCAACTACTCGAACACGGGGAACCTCGTGGCCATGTCACGCATCCCTTATCTCCCTTCGCTGCAGCGTGTGGCGAATGCGGATGGCATCGAGGGCAACGCGAAGAAGCCCTACCACGACGACTTCGTGATGGATCGTATCGAGCGCACGCTGAAGGAGCACACGGACGCGCGCATCTCGAAGGACCTGCTCCCTCGCGTGGAGCGCGCTGAAAGCATGCTCTACGCCGCGCAGCTCAACTCGAAGGCACTGGAGCGCGTGACCCCTTACATCCCTGCGAGCATTCCCAAGGAGCGCCTCTCTCAACAGGCGGAAATCGCGCTGGCTTCCTTCAAGGCAGGTGTGTGCGTCTCCGCAAACCTCACCATCGGCCAGTTCGACAGCCACGCGAACAATGATCCGGACCAGATGAAGCTCATCCCGGAATTCCTCGCCGGCATCGCCTATCTCATGCGCCGTGCGGAGGAGCTGAAGATTCGTGAGAAGCTCGTGGTGGTCATCCAGAGCGAGATGGGCCGCACCCCAACTTACAACAAAGGCAATGGCAAGGACCACTGGTCCATCGGATCCATCATGTTCATGGGCCCAGGCATCAAAGGGAACCGCGTTCTCGGCGCCACGGATGAAAAGCAATTCGCCGTGCCGATGAATCCCGCCACGCTGGCTCTGGAGAAGGAAAAGGAGAAAGGCATCCGTGTGCGTCCCGAGCACATTCACATCGCTTTGCGTGAGTACGCAGGCATCGCCACGCACGCCATGAGCAAGCAGTATCCACTCGTGGTCCCGGAGAAGGATCGCTTGAAGGGTCTGTGGGGGTAAGCGCAAAGCGCATCAAAGAGCAGCTTCGGCTTCAGCCCAATGCCATGAAGGGAAGTTGGCGAGGAATGGCGTAAAGGATGTTGCGTTTGAGATGATTAAGTCTAGTTAGATAAATGGAGTCGCGGAAGTGGTTGTCTGTTTTTTTCTGAGTTGAGCGCGCAGCGTTTGCGCCGGGTGCGTGAGCGTTGTG
>NZ_QNRR01000023.1 GCF_003315205.1 Roseimicrobium gellanilyticum
CACAACGCTCACGCACCCGGCGCAAACGCTGCGCGCTCAACTCAGAAAAAAACAGACAACCACTTCCGCGACTCCATTTATCTAACTAGACTTAACCATCTCAAACGCAACATCCTTTACGCCATTCCTCGCCAACTTCCCTTCATGGCATTGGGCTGAAGCCGAAGTGGGAAGCGCCTCCTGATTCGGATAAATCCGAAGCTACTTAATAAGGGCCGCCTCCCATCCTCACGCTGCAACAGCACCCAGCGCTTCCACCTCGTCCGCTGAGCTCCCAAGAATAACATCCAGCCGCTCCTGCGCCTCTGCCAGCGAACGCTCGAAGGCTTCCCCTTTGTGCTCTTCGAAATCCACGCGCACGGGTGTGATGTTCGAAAGGCCGACGAAGTGGAGCAGGGAGGTGAGGTGTGGCTCCAGGAAGTTCAAATGCTCATACGGCTCACCGGGGCCATAGCCGCCCGTGCCGGTGGAGGTGATCAGCACCAGTGGCTTCGGTGGAATCAGTGGTTGGTACGGATTTTCAGCATCGCCGGTGAAGTTGAAAGTGCGGCCCACGCGGATGATCTGATCAAAGAACGCTTTGAGCTGCGCAGGCATGCCGAAGTTGTACATGGGCACGCCCATCACGATCGCTTCCGCATCGAAGAGTTCATGAATCATCGCGTCGCTCTGCGCGAGCTCCAGATGCATCTCCGGTGTGCGTGCAGAAGCCGGCGTGAAAGCAGCGGCGATGAAGGACTCCGTGATCGCCGTGGGAGGATGCGTGCCCACATCGCGATCGACCAGTGAGGCGTTCGGATGACGTGCGAGCCACCCTTCCGCGAAATGCTTCGTGAGGCGGCGGGTGACCGAGCGCGTCACGCGCCCGCTGGCATTGATGACTAGCAGTGGTTTCTTCTTCATACGACTCCACGATGAGCCTGCTGAAGAGAGTTGCTTCGTCGCAAGATTGTGAGCGACTCACAGGAATGTGAGTGAGCAAGTGGCTGATGGGGGCTGCGAAAACCGAATCCGCGACCAGCGGTCGCAGCCACAGAAGCGCAGAGCACAGGGGAGCTGACTACTTGAAGGGACAAATAAACGCATAGCTGGCGGGCCAATGTGGCTACGACCGCTGGTCGCGGAGATGTCCGCCGCCACCCTGTCCCAGAACCAAGCCCACACGTACCTGCTCAAACCGGCTCGGCGGCTTCGCCCTCGGTCACCGCCTGTTTCTTTTGATGCTCGATGCCCCACTTCTCTAATGCATCCATCACATTCGAGAGCGCGCGGCCGTGCTTGCTTAGCGAGTACTCCACGCGCTGAGGCACCTCGGCAAAGACCTTGCGGTTCACAATGCCGTCCGCTTCGAGCTGGCGAAGCTGCACCGTGAGTGCCTGCGCCGTGACTTCTGGCAGGGCACTCTGGATATCAGAAAAACGTTTCCGCCCTGACTTCAGCTCAAAAAGAATGGAAGGCTTCCAGCGACCGCGGATGACGTCCAGGGCCGCGCGCACGGGGCAGTCATCGGCCAACCGGTCATGCTTCTGCTCGTAGTCGGAAAGCGGCTTCATGAGGCAAAGTAATCGTATCCTCCCCGGTGACAAGTCGCCGGGATATTCCGGCTCCTCCCATCCCTTACGCCAGCCACTGCCATACCGTCACTCCCAGGCCGAAGAGTCCTACCAAAACCTCCAGCCGCAATACGGAGGCTGTGGCATTGAGAAGCGTGTACGTCTGCCGTCCTTTGACCCAGCGCCATGCGCCGTAGAGAGCTACTGCCGGAAGACACACAGCAACGGGACCGAACACGATGGTTCCCCACGCTCGAGAACCGTCGGGCTGTAGCCGGTTGGCGATGGGCAGAACCACGCTGAGATAGCTCGCGGAGAGGACCAGGAGTGCCAGCAACTCGATCGAGAACAGCGGGATAAATCCGCCTTGCCTGGTATTGCGACGTGGAACGGATTTCATGGCAGGCAAGGTTCTCAAGGTAAGCCTATCACGAGAGAATCTGAGCCGTCGACCGTCTTCCGACTCTCACGAATTTGATCGCCTTCCGTGCAGATTTCATTGAATATCTCCACTCCCCCCAACCGTCTTTCCCCACATGACGATCCGCCACACCCTCGTGCGACTCGCTTGTATCTCGTCACTCACACTCGCTGTGGGGGACGTTTTCTCCGCCGACCAAAAAACTGAACCGCAGACCTTTGCTGAGCTCCACACGGAGAAAGGCCGCACCTTCGTGAATGCCAAGGTCATTGCCGTGGAGCCGGATGGACTGCGGCTCCAGCATGACACCGGCGTGAGCAAGGTGGCCTTCTGGGAACTGCCAGAAGCCGTGCGGAAAAACTATCCGCATGATCCGGAGAAGGCCGCTGAGTATGCCAGGGCGGCCGAGGCTGCAAACCGCGATGCCATTCTGGCGGCGGAGCAGGAGCGCTTGCGGACGGAACAAGCCGAGATGAAGCGCAAAGCGGGAGTCGCGCCGGAGGTCGAACTGGATACCGATGGCCCTCTCACCATCGAGCAGGTGAAGGCTCGCTGGCTCGTCTCGAACGCCGCACGTTCGCTGAACTATGGAGACCGCAACTACTCCTCGCGGGAGGCGGACATTGCCAGCTATCGACGGGATGTGCAGGCGGGCATGTACGATCGCGAAGCCGAAAAAACCGCGCTACGCCACAACTTCGAGTGGTATCTGAAAGAAGGACGCACGGAGCAGGCGGCACTGGTGCAGAAGCGTCTCGCCTCCATGGAGGATGAAGATCTGCGCCGCGAACAGATCGCCAGCATGGAAAGACTCGCCAAGTCTGTGGACCGTGCCGCACAGGGGGCGAACAGCGCCCTCATGTCCGAGCTCTCGAGCATCCGCCTCGAACTGGAACGCCTGCGTCTCGATAGGGATTCCCACCCGTAGGGAATCGGTGATACGTTCACCGACACACCCTCATGGCTGCCGCTCCCGATTCCGCCACCCATCTTGCCATCGATCCTTCCGCGCCCGGTGCGGAGATGGATCCGTATGATGTGCTCATCCACGCCGTGGCCCCGCGACCCATCGCGTTTGTTTCCACCCTCTCCAGCGACGGCAGGCCGAACCTCGCGCCCTTCTCCTTCTTCATGGCGGGTGGCGCCAATCCCCCGAGCATCTGCTTCTCTCCGAACACCAAGGACGACGGCACGCCGAAGGACACATTGCGCAACATTCAGGAGACAGGCGAGTTCGTGGTGCACATCGTGAATCACTCCATGGGACCCGGCATGTCGGCGACCTCGAAGCCGTTGCCGCATGGCGAGAGTGAGTGGCCTCTGAGTGGTTTTACCCAGATGCCTTCGCTGAAGGTGAAGCCGCCTCGCGTGGCGGAGGCGCCCTTCGCCCTGGAATGCCGCCTGCATCAAATCGTGCCGCATGGCAGTGGCGGTGATGCCGCGAACTACATCATCGGCGAGGTGGTGATGTTTCACGTAGCCTCCGAACTGGTGAGTGACGGAAGCATTGATACCACCAAGGTCGACTACCTCGCACGCCTCGGTGGCGCGTGGTACCTGCGTGCCACACCGGACTCGCTTTTCACGATGAAGCGGCCTGTCTGAACGAAGAGCCCTCCCTCACCTGCAGAGTTGACCACACTTGCGACTGCTCTTTTGGTGTCCTCCATGATCGACCCACCCCAACGCAGCCCGCGCGTGAAAGTCGGCGGACTCTTCCACTTCGGTCGCATGCTCGACAAGATCCGCGCCCACAAGTGCGGTGCCTTACCGGAAGAGTACCTGCCCAACCTGGGTCTCAGCCTGGGGCTGGATGGCAGGCTGTGCTCCTTCCTTGGCATCGCTTTCACGGACGTGTGCTCACGCGTCGAGCAGGGTGGGACGGACGAGGAGATTCTGGCGTGGTGCTGCGAGCGTTCCGGCTTCCAGCTCACGGAGGAGCGGGCACACATCTGGAATGAGTATGCGCGCAAGGTGGGCTGGAATGATCTTCCCGGCCGCTTTCTGCGGAGGGTGAAGGCGGAAGATGGACTCGCGGATCGTGACGATCTCGTCACCGCCTTTGAGATCATCGACTTCCGCGAGGGGCGTGTGAAGTGAGAGAGGCCTGCACAGCAGCCTTCAGCTGCTATGCCACCCCGGATCCCCGTTCTGATTTTTCCCTGTGCAGGTGCCTATTTCGCCGTATCATTCCCGATATCTTCACGTCTTATGAGAACTTCGAATCCCACCCTCTCAGATTCCACTTTCTCGAAGGTGGCCGCGGGCGTCACCAATCCCATGACCCTTCAGGGCACGGTGAACAAGACGGCCTTGCTGCTCATGATTCTGCTCGTGCCCGCAGCCTACACCTGGAATGCGACCATGGCGAATCCTGCAGCGTCAGGCATGTACATCGCCGTGGGAGCCATTGTGGGCCTCATCCTTGCCGTGATCACCAGCTTCAAGATGGAGTGGTCACCCATCACCGCACCTCTCTATGCGGCAGCGGAAGGTGTCTTTCTGGGAGCCATCTCAGCAAGGTACAACATGGTGTATGAGGGCATCGTGCTGCAGGCAGTGATGCTGACCTGCGGCACGCTCTTGGGCCTGCTCGCGGCGTATTCCATGCGGCTCATCAAGGCCACGGAGAACTTCAAACTTGGCATCGTGGCCGCGACGGGGGGCATCATGCTGGTGTACCTGGCGACCATGGTTCTCCGGATGTTCAACATTGATATCCCCTACATCCATGGCTCCGGCACCGTCGGTATCGGATTCAGCGTGGTGGTGGTCATCATCGCCGCATTGAATCTCGTGATGGACTTCGACTTCATTGAAAACGGCTGTGCCCAGGGCGCGCCGAAGTACATGGAGTGGTATGCCTCCTTTGGCCTGCTGGTCACACTGGTGTGGCTGTATCTGGAGATGTTGCGTCTGCTCGCAAAGCTGGCGGATCGGAAGTAGTGGCTGAACGCGCTTCCACCCTTTTTTTGTGAAGGCTTACAGCGTCACACCTGTCTTCCAGGTTTCAAATCTGGATGCCGCTTTGAAGCACTACACCGAAGTCCTCGGGTTCACCGAGGACTTTCGTTTTGGCGAATATGCAGGCGTGCGCATGGGAGACGCGTGTCTGCACCTGTGTGCCCACCGTATTCACAATCGGCCCGTGGGAGGCGGCACCACCTGCATCTTCTGTGATGAAGTGGATGACTACTGCGCAAGGATCAAAGCGCTCGGTGCGCACGTGAAGACTGAGCCACAGGACTATCCCTATGGCATGCGTGACTTCATGGTGGTGGATCCGGATGGGAATCATCTCAGCTTTGGGTGTGCGATTGGGGGAGGCTGAGAAAACTCAGATCTGGCGTTTTTCATATTTCCCCGCTGGAATCCTCGCGAAGCCTCCGTTTATCTCGCCCGCATGAAACGCACCCGCATTCTCTCGTTCTCCGCAGCCCTCGCGCTGGCACTCGTGTCCGTGGCCTCCGCGGACGAAGGCAAGGCCATCTTCAATGGCAAGGACCTCACCGGCTGGGAGGGCAATCCCGAGCTCTGGAGCGTGCAGGACGGCGCCATCACCGGCACCACGAAGGGAGCCACGCCCGAGGACAAGAAGAGCACCCTGAAGCACAACACCTTCCTTGTGTGGAAGGCGGGCACCGTGGGTGACTTCGAGCTGACCTTCAAGTACCGCATCGTCGCGGGCAACAGCGGTGTGCAGTACCGCAGCAAGGAGCTGGCAAAGGGCGAGCACGGCCCGGTGGTCAGCGGCTACCAGGCCGACTTCGAAGCTGGCAAGACCTACAGCGGCATCCTCTACGAAGAGAAGGGTCGCGGCATCCTGGCCAAGCGCGGTGAGAAGACCACCATCAAACCCGGCCCGGATGGCAAGAAGCCGGTCGTGGAGGTGGCTGGCTCCGTGGGCAACAGCGATGAAATCCAGGCCTCCATCAAGGCGGAAGACTGGAACGAGTACAAGATCGTCGCCAAGGGCAACCACCTCCAGCACTTCATCAATGGCAAGCAGACTGTGGACGTGACCGATGAAGACAGCGCGAATGCCCCCAAGACGGGCATCCTCGCCCTGCAGATCCACGCCGGCCCCCCCATGGTGGTGCAGTTCAAGGATCTCCTGCTCAAGGAGCTGAAGTAAACTGCCTCTCCTTGACCCATCTCCAGCCACAGTCGACTCGCGCGGCTGTGGCTTTTTTCTTTCCTTTTCCCGCCGACTCCGCAAGGCTGCTCGTCCTCACTGCGCTCCACCGAAAGGGTTTCGCAGTCAGGCCCGTTTCTCTCCACCCTCACGGCCCAACCGCGGGTCAATCTTTGTTTGAACCAAGACAGCATGAAACGATTCATCATCCCCGCCCTCACTCTGGCGTTCGGCGCGGCTGGCTTCCTCCAGTCGCAACTCCAGGCCGCCGATGCGAAGAAATCCATCGTCATGATTGCCGGCAAGCCGTCCCACGGCCCCGGTCAGCATGAACACAACGCCGGCGTGCAGCTCCTGGCCAAGTGCCTGAAGGAGAGCGGCCTTCCGGTCGAGCCCACCGTGCTCCTCAACGGCCAGTGGCCCACCCCTGAGGTACTGGCCAAGGCCGACGCTATCCTCATCTATTCCGACGGCGGTGGTGGACACCCGGCGCTGCAGGAGAACCGCCTCGAACAGCTCGACAAGGAGATGAAGCGCGGCGCGGGTTTTGTGTGCCTGCACTACGCCGTGGAGCCCACCATCCCGAAGGGGAACAAGGAGTTCGTCGACTGGCTCGGTGGCGCTTTTGAGATCAACTGGAGCGTGAACCCACATTGGGACGCGAATTTCAAGGAACTGCCGAAGCACCCGATCAGCAACGGCGTGAAGCCCTTCTCCACCAATGACGAGTGGTATTTTCACATGCGCTTCCGCCGGAACATGGAAGGTGTGACACCCATCCTGAGCGATGTGCCGCCGGACAGCACCATGAGCCGCAAGGACGGCTCCCACAGCGGCAACCCCGCCGTGCGTGAGGAAGTCGCGGCGAAGAAGCCCCAGCACGTCGCCTGGGCTGTGGAGCGTGAAGGTGGCGGACGCGGGTTCGGTTTCACCGGGGGCCACTTTCACAAGGGCTGGGGAAACGAAGATCAGCGCAAGCTGGTACTCAATGCCATTGCCTGGGCTTCGAAGGCCGAAGTGCCTGCCGAGGGCGTGCCCTCCAAGGTGACTGAGGACGACCTCAAGGCCAACCTGGATCCGAAGCCCGGCCAGGGTCTTCCTGAGAAGCCCAAGGCTCCAGCCGCTACTCCCGCCCCCGCCGCGCCTGCCAAGCAGGCCGCGGCCCCTCAGGGCGGCGCGAAGCCGCTCTTCAAGAAGGAAATCAGCAAGGCGACCGGGGTGAGCGAGATCAAGGTGGATCTCGCTGGCGCGAAGGAACTGTACCTCGTGGTGCACGAGGGGGAAGATGGCATTGCGTGTGACTGGGTGAACTGGATTGAACCCACACTGGTGATGGAAGACGGCGCCCGCACGAAGCTCTCCGATGTGAAGATGAAGCAGGCCACCAGCGGCTGGGGCGGTGTGGTAATCAATCGCAACACCGGCGGCGGCGACATGGTTGTGGAAGGCTACACGCCCAAGAGCAAGTCCGGCCGTCTGCTGGGCATCGGCACGCACTCGAATTCCACCATCGCTTTTGATCTCCCTGCAGGAGTGAAGTCATTCGAGGCATCCGTCGCACTCGATGCCGGTGGTACGAAGCAGTCCCAAGATAACAAGGCCGTGGCCATGGTGTTTACCTCCGCTCCTGCCCCCGCCCTTGTGCAGGGTGGTTCCAGTGGTGGAGGCAAGCCCCATGGATTCGCCGAGGCCAAGGAACAGATGGATGGCTTCACCACGCCGAAGGGCCTGAAGGCCTCCCTCTTCGCCGCGGAGCCGATGGTGCAGAATCCGACCAACCTCGATATCGATCCGAAGGGTCGGGTGTGGATTGCCGAGAGTGTGAACTACCGTGCCACCATGAAGGCGTGGGGTATCCTGCGTCCGGAAGGCGACCGCGTGGTGATCGTGGAAGACACCAATGGCGATGGAGAAGCGGACAAGGAAACCACCTTCTATCAGAGCAAGGACGTCACGAATGCGCTCGGCATCTGCGTGCTGCCGAATCCTTCTGGGAAGGGTACCCATGTGCTGCTCAGCGCTTCACCCAATCTCTGGTTGCTGACCGATGCTGACGGCGATGACAAGGCGGAGAAGGCCGACATCATTCTCAAGGTGGGCGGTAACTTCGACCACGATCACAACTTGCATGCCGTCGTCTTCGGACCAGACGGGAAGTACTATTTCAACTTCGGCAATGAAGGCCGGAAGCTGATGTATCCGGACGGCACGACCGTGGTGGATCTCACGGGCCGCGAAATTACCGATGGTGGCAAACCTTACCGCCAGGGCATGATCTTCCGCTGCGACATCGATCTCAACGCAGCCAAGGTGAGCAAGGTGGAAACACTCGCGCACAACTTCCGCAACAACTACGAGGTGTGCGTCGACTCCTTTGGCGCGGCCTGGCAGTCGGACAACGATGATGACGGCAACAAGGGCGTGCGCATCAATGCCATCCTCGACTACGGCAATTACGGCTATACGGACGAACTCACCGGCGCAGGCTGGCGCACCGAGCGCACCAACATCGAGACGGAGATTCCTCTTCGTCACTGGTACCAGAATGACCCTGGTTCCATCCCGAACCTCCTGCAGACCGGCAGTGGCTCACCCACGGGCATCCTCATCAATGAAGGCACTGCGCTCGGGAAACAGTTCGCCGGTGAGCTGATTCACTGCGATGCCGGTCCCCGTACCGTGCGTGCTTATCCCGTGAAAAAGTCTGGCGCTGGCTACACAGCGGAGATGGTGGACATCCTCACCACGAACGACACCTGGTACCGTCCCGCAGATGTGTGCATCGCGCCGGATGGTTCACTCTTCGTCGCGGACTGGTACGACCCAGGTGTGGGTGGTCACAACATGGGTGATAACATCGGGGACAAGATCCGCGGACGCATCTACCGCGTGGCTCCAGAAGGGCTGGCGTGGAAAGTCGCTGCTCCGGATTTCAACAGCGTGGCGGGATGCATCGAAGCTCTGAAGTCTCCAAACGGCAGCACCCGCTACGTCGCCTGGAACAAGCTGTATGAAATGCTCCAGGGTCCCGCGATCACCAAGACGGTGACCAAGGACAAGGATGGCAACGAAAGCGTGAGCATGAAGCTCGACACGGCGAAGGGGGCGGTGAGCGACGCGGAGAAGGCTCTTCAGCAGCTCTACACGAATGGGACCTCCCGCCAGCGTGCGCGTGCATTGCACCTGCTCATCCGCATTCCTGGCAAGGCACGCCAGTACCTTGACCCTGCACTGAAGGATGGCGATGCGGATATCCGTGCCACAGCCGTGCGTGAGTTGCGCCTCGCTTCCATCCTGGTGTCAGCAGAGGCTCCGAAGAGCAGCGTGGCGGGCACCTTCCCGCATATCTTCAAGAGCGGTGAAAACGCTGCGGATGTGCTTGGTGCGCTCGTTGCCGGCGAATCAAACAAGCAGGTGCTGCGCGAGTATGCCATCACCCTGCGTGTGGTGGAGCCGCCACAACCTTCCACCAGCACGCAGCTGGAGAAGGAGAACCCCGCCAATGGCAAGCCCGGCAAGGTGGAAATCGTCGACGCCGCTGCCGTGGACAAGGTCCCTGCGGTGTGGATTGCACTGGCGAAGAAGCACGATGGCAACGATCGCTGGTATGTGGAAGCACTTGGCATCGGGGCCATGGGCCGCGAAGACGCCTGCTTGACGGCGTGGCTGGATGCCGTGGGCAAGGATGGCTGGAATGGTCCTGCAGGCCGCGACATCGTCTGGCGCATGCGCAGCAGCGCGAGCGCACCACTGCTGGCAGCCCTCCTCACGAACGCGAAGTCGGATGAGACCAGCCTTCCGCGCTACCTGCGGGCGTTTGACTTCATTCCCGCCAGTGAAGAGAAGAACGTCGCCCTGCTGAAGGTTGCCACTGGCAATGAGAAGCGCATCGCTGTAGCGGGAGAGGCGCTCAAGCGTCTGCGTAACACACCTTACAAGGACAAGCCGGAGGTGCAGTCGGCATTGGAAAGCGCTCTCGCATCTGCGAAGGGCACTCCAACCTACATCGAGATGGTGGAAGATTTTGGTATCACCGGAAAGAATGCGGAACTGCTCGAAGCCGCGCTGAAAGACATCAAGGATCCACGTGCGCAGGATGCCGTGAAGCTCCTGCTCAAGCAGCCGGAGGGCCGCAAGCTTCTGGGTGACACACTCGCAGGCAAGGATGCGGAGAACCTCATCGCGCTGCTCGGTGCGAGCGGCGACAAGGGCGCGGTGAAGCTGCTCAGCGACATCGTGACGGATGCGCAGCGTGATGCTGCTGTTCGTTCCGGTGCGGTGAAAGCCCTCTCCCTGAGTGTGCCCGGTGCTACCGCGATGGTTGAGATGTCCGAAGGTGCCAAGTTCCCCGAGGACATGAAGGCGAACGCCGGCACGGCTCTCAGCATGGTGCAGTACCCCGGCATCAGTGAGCGCGTGGCCAAGGCCTTCCCCACACCGCAAGTGGCCGGCGGCAAGACGCTTCCGCCCATCGCGGAACTCGTGAAGCTGAAGGGCGATGTCGCGAAGGGCAAGGCCATCTACGCGAAAGCGGAGAGCTCCTGCACCCTGTGCCATCGCATTGGTGACACAGGCGCCGAATTCGGCCCTGGCCTCAGCGAGATTGGCTCCAAGCTTGGCAAGGATGTGCTCTTCGAATCCATCCTCAATCCCAACGCCGGTGTGAGCATGGGCTTCGAAACGTGGAGCATCACCCTGAAGAATGGTCAGAGCGCGATGGGCATTGTCCGCAGCGAGACGAATGACCAACTCGTGCTCGCCCTGCCCGGCGGCGTGGCGAATACGTTTGAGAAGCGCCTCATCGACAAGCGCGAGAAGCTTCCCATGTCCATGATGCCCACCGGCCTGCAGGCCCTGTTCTCGCAGGATGATTTGGTGAACCTCGTGGAGTACCTCGTGAGCCTGAAGGCGAAGACGGTGAAGAAGTAGGACGGTCGTCGTTACGCTTTCAGCACCTTCATCAAATCCACCTCCCGCCAGGCTTCTCCTGATGAGCCTGCGTGCATGCGCAGGCTCACTTGCTCACCCTGCACGCGCACCATGGCGAAGCCGGGGAGATCTGCATAGGCGAACTGGCTCACCCACGGGCGCTCCGCATCGTACACCGCACGGCGTTGTGGTTCGGTGTCAGGTGAATGTTTGGGTTCCACTTTGATTTGATCGCCCGTGTAGTCTTGAGCGCCGAGTTCATCCTTGGCCTTCACCGCTCCGGGGGAGATCACGCTGCTCACGGCTACTTGCACGAACCGGCCACCGCCCTCCGTGCGTCGCTGCAGGGTGCTGTACTTGTGAATGTGCCCACCGAGTACGATTGTCTCACGGCGTCCGAGCAATGTGAGGAGCTTCTCGCGACTGGTCTTGTCCTTCGCATAGAGATTCCATGTGGCTCGCGCGCCATAGGGCACCACGGGTGGATGAATGACCACACAGACATGCCGGCGAGTACACGCTGCTAGCGCGGCTTCGAGCCAGCCCAAGCTCTTCTTCGAGTAGGCGTCGAAGAAAAGAAAATGCGCATTGCCATGCGTGATGGCATAGCAGGCGTGGTCCGGCTCGAGCTTGCCGGCAAAAGGCGCCGCAGCGGTATTCAAGAAGGGATGGAACACATCGCGAAAGGCTTCTTCCGAACCAGGGCCGGTCACATCGTGATTCCCTTTGGTGAAGAGGAACGGGGCGCCGAGTGCCGCATCCTTCACAAACGCCAGGGATTCCTCGTTCTGCTTTCGAGCGAGCGCCTCACTCCCACACAGTCCCTCCACCAGGTCGCCGACCTGAAGTACCAGGGTCGCCTTGTCCGTGTGCACCTGTTGCTTCACGGCGGAGAAGAGCTTCGGCATGACTGCGCTCGTCAGTTCGCTGTAGCGCAGGATTTGCGAATGGTCTGGCTTTCCACTCGCCGCGAGCCACTGGAAATCGTGATGCTCCAGTCGATCAAAGTGGAGGTCGCCCAACAGGGCAAATGTGAAACCGGGCTGTTCCTGCGTGGCGGCGGACACGTGCTGGATTCCCATCGCGCCTGCCGTCATGCCTACCGCGCTGCGAAGGAGCTTCCGTCGTGTCCAGCGATGTCCTGAGGTGCAATCAGATGCGCGCATGCGTTACGAACGCATGCGCACCGCCGACATTGCAGGAGATGTGCACCTGTCTCAATGAGGAATCAGGCGCGTGCCTGACACCCAGTCATGGATGCCACGCATGGGGCGGACGATGGCCCATACTCCCGCGGCCACCCACAAGGTGAAGAGGCTGGCAAACAGCCAGGCGAGTTGTGGAGCCATGGACTTGTCGTGCTGATGTGCCGCGCCTGTTATCATCAGAAGGAGCACCAGTGGGACCCATGCCACCAGCGACCGCCAGAAGAGGCGCAGGCGGCTCGCGGGCTTTCCGTGGCGGTTGACCAGGGCGATGCCAAACATCCGGAAGCCTGCGCTGGTTCCGAGGAGCAGCATGGAAACGGCATTCACTGTGGCTGCGAATACCATCACGACTCCGGCCACGTAGAACAGAAGACGGGGATCGTGAGGTGCGGTGCCTATCTCCAGCATCTGGGCGTTCAGCTGTGTTTTCGCTGATTCCAGTTCTGCCCCGGTCATCCCGGCATTGTCTCGCACCGCAGCCCGCGCCAGATCCCGCTGCTCGTCTGTGAATACATCCGCGGTGATTTCGGCGAACTTGGGCTCCTCAATCAATGCCTTGTGAGCGGCAACAATCCGCGCGGCGTCGTGCATTTGCTTGTCGGTCCAATGAGGCGGGCCTTCTCGCATGGCTTCATAGGCGGTCACCAGAAGAGGCAGCTCCGCGTGAGCAGAGTGCTGTTGCTGGAAGGCCTCAACAGGGCGTTTGAGCTCCCACAGGGCGAAGCCGAACAGCATCAGGCATGTGAGAAGCGCCCCGGGCAGCAATGCCAGCGAGGCAAACCTCCGGCGGCGGGAGATGGCGGCAGAGCGGCCCATGAGGGACTGGAGATTCCCCTGCACGAAGCTCAGACGATCCATGGCTCCGGTGGAGAGCTTCGAGAGAAAGTCCTGCGCATGGAGTGGGATGCTGGCAGGATCGAGCAGTCTCGTTGCCACAGCATGCAGGAATTTCTCCGCAGTCGCCGCGTTGCTGACATGGTGGGAAGTCTCATCCTCCTGACTGATCATCACGTGCCCGTGATCCTGCCAGGGATCATCCAGCAACACGGCACGGCCATCCGCGGTCAGCCAGACATGGGCAAAGGAGAGAGAGGCAGGGAGTGTCCCGTCCCGCAGAGCAGCGTCCATCTCCTGCGCGAGGTCCTGCAGCCAGTGCCGCACGGTGCTCCAGGGCTGGGATTGCGGTGGCATGTAGATGAGAGCACGGCCTTGGGGTGCTTCATACGCATCCCATCCACCGCCTTCCGCACGCACACCTCCCAGCCAGCGAAGGCGGGTGGCGCGGCTGGCATGCCTGCGCGGTTCGCTGATCGGAAGTGCCGTGCCTTCGCAGGAACGTATCCACACACGCCGGCGTAGGACGTCATCATATCCCTCGAGATACGAGGCGGCCCCCGTCTTTGTCTGGTTGATCAGGTAGGGCCCGAGGCGCTCGCCACGTGATGGGGCGGCCTCTTCTACCACCACGGCAAGGCGTGGGCGCACCGGGGTCTTGGGCCGCACCACGACTCGGGTGCCGCTGAGGAGATCCTGCACCGTGGCATATCCGTTGGAGCGGCGCATGGTCACCAGGAGGAGCAGCCACAGGGGTGTGAAAATCCAGAACCAGATGGGGCTCCACTGCCGTTCCACCGCAGCCCGGTACTCTTCCGCTGAGGTGGTGAAGAAGATGAAGAGGTAGCCGAGGTTCAGACCCAGTGTCCAGCACAGGGCCCGCACCAGCGCACGCGGAATGCCGGGCACCGCCCCATCCAGGCGTACGACGCGGAGACCACAGAGCGCCTTGCCCGGGGACGTGCCCCAGATGCCTTCAGTGATGGTGTAGTACAGAATGTACACCGCCATGAAACCAAGAAGTAGGGCGAAGGATCCGGCGCCGCGGTCTGCGAGGAACTTGTCAAAAGCATCCCATCCCATCCAGATCCCAATGACCATTTCGGGGATCATGACGAATGTTTCATTCAGGAACTTGCCAACGAAACGCAGGCCCAATGGCGCTGGTTGCCGCACTTGCGAGCTGAAGGGCAGCAGGGCTTCCCGCAAAGCGGCATAAGTGGCGAAGCGATCCTCGCGCTTCTTTGCGAGGCAACGCATGATCACCTGCGAAAGATCCGGCGGCAAATCGGCACGCCGCTCCAGGGGCGGCTTGGGTGCGGCATCCAGCACCCTCGTCACCACGTGGATGACATTCTCTCCTTCAAAAGGGACACGCCCCGTGAGCAGTGCATAGAGGGTGGCGCCCACGGAGTAAATGTCCGCGCGTGCGTCCAGATCGTCACCACGCAACTGTTCCGGTGGCGCGAAGGAGGGCGTGCCCAACATCATGCCGCTGGCGGTGAGTTTCGTGTCCGTGCGCGCGAGCGTGGAGACAGAGAGGCCGAAGTCACCCACTTTCACGACTCCCTCCGGTGTGAGGAAGCAATTCGCCGGCTTCACATCGCGATGCAGCACACCAGCGGTGTGTGCTGATTCAAGGCCATCAATGATTTGCAGCACGGCGTCCACGGCCTCTCTCACTGGCAGCGGGCCGCGTCGTTTGAGTTCATCCTTCAGTGTGCCTCCGTCGGCCAGTTCCATGACGATGACGGGCGCACCTTCAATTTCCTCCGTGCCGAAGATGTACACGGTATTCGGATGACTCACCGAAGCTGCGAGCCGTCCTTCGCGCAGGAAGCGCTGACGCATTTCCGCGGTGTCCGGTGCCTGCCCGAGAATCTTCAAGGCCACGCGACGGCCGGTCGTGCGTTGCTCTGCTTCATAGACGGTGCCCATGCCGCCGCGGCCCAGCAGTCGCAGCACATGATAACCACCGAAGTCGCAAGGCAGATGCTGCAGCAGGGATTCCGCAGACTGCTGCGGCCCGGCCGCGGGTTGGGTGACATCCAGATCGCGCGCCGCATGGCTCAACAGGCAGGCAGGGCAGAGGGCATCATGGGCATCTGCGGGCAGCAGGGCGCCGCATTCGGGGCAGGTCTTCGAAGGTGTCATGGTGAATGGCAGATGGATTCACGCCCTTCCTGAAGAAACCAGTCACGTGAGTTACAAAGAAAACTCAAGATTCGCAAGAAACCGTTCCTGGTTACGCCTGCCGCAGAACAGCTACGAGATGCCGCATCTCCGCCTCCACCTCGGCTTCAGTGGCCACGGTTTGGGCAATCTCCTCGCGCAACACTTCGCGGTAACGCTGGCGCAGGCGATGCACCGCCACCTTGGCGGCGCCTTCGCTCATGCCGAGAGCAGCGGCCAGTTCCGCCGGGGGTGGACTTGAAGTGGAGAGCGAAATTTTCAGAACGGCAAAGCGCGTCGTATCGCCCTTTTGCTCATACTCGGCCTGTAGGTTTGCCATGGCTCGATCCATCAGCTCCAGTGCCCAGCGGCGATCATAGAGCGCATCGGGCTCCATGCTGTCCGAGGGTTCCAGCGCAAACCGCGCTTCCGCGTTCAGCGCATCCCACTCCAAAGCAGGGCGGCCTCCACCACGTTTTTTTGCGGAAGCACGGTCCCAGTCATTGGCCAGGAAGTGTTTGAGCGCTCCCAGCAGATAAGAACGGAACTTCCCCCGCGATGGATCGATTCCTGTGATTGGTCGTCCGAGGAGATCCGCAAAGAATGCCTGCGTGAGATCCTGCGCATCATGCGGGGCGTGACCTTTGCGCCGTACAAATGCGTAGAGGGGATACCAGTAGTCCCGGCACAGGGTGGCCAGGGCAGTGTGCATCTGCGTGGTGTCAGCAGCGCGTTGCGCGGCCAGCACCATGCTCCATCGCGTGGTGTGAAATTCTCTCGCTCCGGGAGCGATCGAGTCGTCCATGGCGAACACTCAGCCGCAATGACCGCCTGCCGTCAATCACGGCCGTGGTGGCGTCAGTTCGCTGCCGGAGGCGTGCCCGGTTTTTCTTCAGGCGGAGCGTTTGGCTGTGGCTTGGGTTTCAGTCCCAGTTCACTTTCGGCGCGTTGACGGATGGGTTCCTGCGGCGGATTCAGATCCAGGGCGCGCTGCCAGTATTCCCTGGCCTTGTCGGCATTGCCCAGCTTCTGATGTGTCTGCGCGATGTGATCCAGAATCTCCGCGTCCTCCGGAGTCCACTCCTCCATGAGTTTTTCAGCGCGTTCCAGTTCGGTGAGTGCCTTGTCATACTTTCCCTGGCGGAAGTACAGCCAGCCAAGAGAGTCAATGAAGGCCGGCACATCGGGGCGCAGTTCATTTGCTTTGCGCAGCAGGGTCTCGGCCTTGTCGAGGTGCTTGTCCTGCTCCACCCACATGTAGCCCCAGTAGTTCATGGTGGAGGCAGCGCTGGGGGGATTGTCCGGCGGAGTGAGATCCACGCTCTTCTCAAAGGCTTTCGCCGCCGCATCGAACTGCCCGCTGCGCTCCAGGGCGGCGCCCCAGGAAAAATGATAACCCGCATCATTCAGCAGATCCGGGAGACGGGTCTTGGCGAGCTTCGCCGTATCCTCAAACATCTTCGCGGCATCCGCGTGCTTCTTCACGGAGTTCAGCGCCAGCGCGCGGAGATAGCCCACCCGCGGCTCTCCCGGGTAGAGCTGCTGAGCACGCGCCGTGAAGCGCTCGAAACGTTCATCGTCTCCGGTGGACTCAATGTAGGTCGCGGCCTTGATGTAGTCATCCACATCGCCGCCACCCGCCTGCAGGGCGGCTTCAAAGTGCTCCGCGGCTTTCTTCGCGAACTCCTTGCGATCTTCTCCAAAGGCGGTGCGGCCGCGCTGCTCATACCTGCCGGCCAGCAGCCGCTGATGCTCCACATCCGTGGGATACGCCGAGACCAGAGCCTCCAGTGCCTTGAGTGAATCATCCGGCCGCTCCAGCGCTTCATAGAGACGCACGAGACGCTTGCGGGAGTCCAGGCTGCCGCTGCGTTGCACGACCCATTCACAAATGGTGGCGGCGCGATCGAGTTGATTGCTGAAAAGGAAATAATCCGCGATCCAGAGTTCCGCGGCCTCATCCTTGGCCTCACGCGCGCGCAGCATCGCCTTGTCAAAGAAGACATTCACCCGTGTGAGATGTTCTCCGCGCTGCTCGGTGTCTGCGAGAGGCCACACTTCTTGTGCGGCGCGGCCCAGGCGCAGCCAGTATTCTGCCTCCGTCACGGGTTGCTTCGCCGCTCGTTCCAGGGCCTCGGCGGCCTTGGCGCGTTCCTTCTGGGAGAGGTACAGGCGCACGGCGTTTTCGTACGCATCCGCGCTGTGGGGGAAGCGCGACATTGCCTCTGCGGCCGCTGTGGCCGCACGAGTCAGCAGGTCATTCTCCGCGCTGCTGTGGGTGAGTGCGAAGTTGGTGAAATTTACATAAGGCTGCGAGCTGGCAGGAGACGCCTTGATGGCATCCTCCAGCAGCTTCACCGCGGCTTCCATGCCTTGGTAGTTCAGCGCCATCTCAGCGATGTGCGCCACCAGGTCCGGCTCCGCGCCGCCCTTTTCAAGGAAGGCGAGGTAGTGCCCCAGGGCTTCGCGCATGCGTCCCTCATCCTCCAGCATGCGGGCGCTCACATAGTGGGCGTGGGCTTGAGCCAGTTTCTCCCGGGTGGGTTGCAGGGAAAGATCCGCAGCCACCGGCTCATTCGACTGCACATCGGCACGGGTGGGGGCTCCGTGCAAAGATCCCACGCTCAATAGGATACCAAAGCTGAGACCAGTGCCAAACCGAAGGCCTGGACGGGGGCGCGGGGACATCTTCATCGGGGGCATGAGGACTCTGACAACAAAGTAACACGGACTGTGCCACGAAATGTTTTCTAACGCGAGCATGTTTCGAGGCGCTTCTTGAATGAAAATTTTGGCGAAGGATACGGAGAATGTGCGACCAAGATCTCCCCTACCTATGGATACCGCACCCTCGATGCATATTGGCACGGCTGCCCGGACGGCCGGAATGCGCATTGATACGGGGAACTTTTCCCAGCTGGGAGCGAGTGTCGAATCCGAGCTGTGGGTGACGCGAAACTTTCAGTTACCAGACAGTTTCTCCAGTGAATGTTTGGAGAGCAGCCCCCGGCCCGCTGCATCTGGAAGATCGGGAAGGCATGGCTCATCAAATGTGATGGTGGCATTTCCTGCCGTTCCAGACGAGGACGCGCCCGTCGCTGCGTGGCATCTGGCCATCGCCCAATCTACCGGCATCGTATCACGTTGGCTTGCGAAACTGGGTCTTGAGGCACCCGAGGGCAGCCACTTTCTCTACGAGGAAGACTCCGCCACTCTGGCGGTGCGGACGACCGCCGAGCATCTTGCACTGCTGGAGCAGGTCTTTGCAGCCTACCGGCGGAAAGTGCCGCAGATGCTCGTCTTCGAGCTGGAGGTGCTGGAAGCTGCGGCCACGCTGGTGCGCTGGAGCCTCGCGGAATCCCAGGACAGGAAGGATCACTCGGAAGTCTTCAGCCATCTGCAGATGCTGGCGAATACCGGAGAAGTGAGATCCGTGCGTCAGATCCGTCTGGAAACCCGCTCCGGGCAGCGAGCAGTCTCTGAGTCAGATTTTGATGAGGCGGGTGGCTCTGCGGGAGCGGCCGCGCCTCTCTCCCGTGGCGCGCGTCTGGTGGTGGAGGCGGAGATCAATCCTGAGGAGCCCGACATCTCGCTGAAGATCGACTTCAGTTTCCTCTCTTCCACCGCAGGTACCAACGGGAATGGTGAGACGGCGGAAAAAGTGCGCCAATTGCGGCTGGTGACCAGCACGATGATGGGAGCGGGTACTTCACGCCTGCTGGCAGTCTGTGCTCCGGCACATGGCCAGAGCGGCCTGATGCAGGCCGCATTCCTCCGGGCGGAAATGGTGCCACTCTTGCCACTGGAGAATGCCCGGCTGGCAGATTGTCTTGAACGCCACGCCGCCGTGCCACCACTGGCCGCTGGCGCCGGTGACGGAGCTGGCGCGAAATCGCGCATGGAAGTGCGCGTCATCCGGATGAAGCCCGAGCTTTGCCCCTCCCGTACCGGCTTCTCTTCGGAGGCCCTCGTGCAGACGCTCAAGTACCACGGCGTTTCCTTTCCCGACGGCGCTCGTGTGGATCACCTTTTGCCAGTGTCCATTCTGGTGGCCAGGAACACGCCCCGGAATCTGGACACCATGCAGACTTTCCTGGAAGGCACGAAAGTGCAGCTCGCCAAAGTGGCAAACCTCACCCTGGAGATCGTGGAAGGGGAGACAAGCCTGATGCGTGGCTTCATGGGGCGCTCGCGCAATGTGGCAGATCACCGGGATTTCTGGAAAGAAGTGGAAGCTCTGGCCACCGAGGGCCGGATGCGATTATTGCGTACCGCGCGTCTGGAAGTCCGGCATGGGGAGAAGGGATGGTTCGCGGCTGGAAATGTGTCCAGTCCAGGGCCGGTGTCAGCGCTGGAGATGTCTTCAGGTGCAGCGGCGCGGACTGCGCCGAGTGTGGTGCGTAGCGGAGTGGTGAACCGGGACGGCGCCGCCAAGGGAACGCGGAATGGCATTCACCCGCCGAAGTTTGCCGCCCCCGCCCGTCTCATCGGAACCTGGCTGGAAGTGGCGCCTGTCATCAGTGGCAACAGCATGGATGTGGAGGTGGAGATTGAGCACCACTACATCGCTTCCACGGAGTTTCCTGCGAGGCATGGCGTGGCGGGATATCTCAGTGAGGCGGAGCACGCGCTTGCCAGCTACCGGCGCTTCCGCTGCAGTTCCTCCCTGGCTGCCAGACCGGGCATGGTGCGCCTCGTGGGTGTCTGGTCTCCTGAGGAGAGTATTTCCGATTCCGGCCGTTCCGTGATGCAGGCTGCCTTTTTGCGGGTGGACCTCGCATGGGCCAGGGTGGAGGAGCGTTCGTAGTTTGCGTCCATCGACTGAAACGGGCGCGGCGTTGGGATCACAGGTTTGAAAGACGCGGCAACTATTGCTCGACGGCACTGCTGAAACTCCGCTATAAACGCGGCGTTGGCTGGCACAGCGCAGGTGCCTCGGATGATTGCTTCACACCATGCATCGAGCCCGGATCTTCATGAACTTTCAGAGCACGTTCATCGCCGTGGGCCTGATGGCCGCTCATGCGGTTGGCGCGCAGGAAACGCCCAGGCCGTATGAAGCGGACGTGGCCTTTCTGCTGAAGGAGTTCGAGGCAAAAGCTGGTCCACTCCTGAAGAAGAAGGGCGTGGATTGGGCTGCCGTGAAGGTGGAGTGCACAAGGGCTGCGAAAAACGTGAAGACGGATGAAGAGCATCTCAAGCTGGTGATGCGCTTGATTGGCCAACTTCGAGATGGCCATGCGGGTATCCGCGACTCAAAGGTGAAGTGGCCGGATGAGTCGCAAGGCCGCAAGTATTCCGGACCGGGGATCATGCTGCTGATAAGCGAGGGCAAGGTGTATGTAAGCGCTGCTTATGATCGCGTGGCGGAACAAGGCCTGGGACCCGGTGCTGAGGTGGTGAAGGTCGATGGCATGCCTGCAATGGAATGGCTGCGCAAACGCGCGAAGGAGAAGCAGGACGAGGGTAGTGGCTACTCCACGGATCACCAGGCGCTGTATGCTGCCTGTCATTGGGGGCTCGCGGGCTGGGATGGCACTACGATTACATTTGAAACGAAGGACACGGCGACTGGCGCGGTGAAAGAGGTGAAACTGACACGTGGGGGCGGCACGAACTTTGTGCCCTCAGGACGCGTGTACAATCCGGTGGATCGCAAACGTGTGGGTAGGCAGACCTATGGCAAGACCGCGGAGGGATTCGGCTACATCCATCTCCGTGATGTGCCGGACGACCTGCCCCAGCAACTCGATCAAATGCTGAAGGATCTCGGCGATGTGCCCGGACTCATCCTCGACGTGCGCGCGAATGGCGGCGGCGCCTGCGATCACGAAGCCGTGTTCGGTCGCTTCCTTGCGAAAGGGCAAACGTGGAAGCAATACACCGGCGCAGGTGATCATCCCTACACTGGCCCCATGGTGGTGATCGTAGATGCCGGCGTGCGCTCTGCGGGCGAGACCATCGGCGGCATGTTCAAGGAGGATGGCCGCGCCTACATGATAGGTGACTCACCCACAGCGGGCACTTCTTCGCAGAAGACAGAGGTCACCACGCCCAGTGGATTGTTCACCATCCGATACTCCGTGGCGAGCAACATGGGCCGGTTCAATGCAGGCCGCGGTATCGAAGGCATCGGTGTGCCACCTCATGAAATTGTGCCGATGAAGGCGGAGGACCTGCGCAAGAAGGAAGACACCGAAGTGAAGCGCGCCGTGGAGCTGCTGCAGAAGGGATTTCCGAAGGGCGTGGTGGAGTATCAGCACACCGTGAAATGGGAGTGACGTGGGGCCGACCAACTCGCGGGCGCGGAGCCTCTTTTCCCGAAATTGCCGATTTGTGTACACCAACCGACAGCGTGTGCGTGTTACATTGCGGGATGGGGTGGTGGAAATGCGACTTGTCACCAAAGCGCTGGCCGGGGCAGAATACTGTCCCCCGAGGCATCGGGTTCATCGAGATGAAAGCGATCCACACTCAGGCGTTGTTTTTCCTATTGGCATTGGTCCTGTGCACGCCCGCCATGCGGGTGCAGGCTCAGGCAGCGCCCACCGCACCACCACCCACGCTTGCCGCAGCCGTCCAGCACGTGCTTTCGGTCGTGTCGCCGGAAGCAGGGGCAGAAGCCAGAACGTTCTCCACCACACTCAAGGTGGTGAAGGCAGAGGGATTGCCGAAGGAATTGGTGGGGAAGGAGGCGAGGATCGCCTATCAAGCGCCAGACCGTTTCTTCCTCGAAGTGGAGGTGAAAGGGGACACTCTCTCGGCAGGTTCGGATGGGGTGAAGCTGTGGATGCGCTCAGCGAAAAAGAAGTTTGCCCTCGTGGGTTCACCGGACGTGCCGCGCTTTCGCACGGATACGGGCAAGGTGGATGGAACGAAGCTGCCACCCATCAAGGTGCCAGTCGCACGCGAACAGATGATGCTCATGCCGCTGCTCTGCACGGTGGAGACAAAAGCGGATGAAGTGGTGCAAGGCGAGGCGTGCAGTGTGTTGACACTCGTGCCGCGCCCAGAAGCGCAGAAGTCGATGAAGCTGCCAGACGTGGCCGTGACTTTCTGGGTGCGCAAGGGCGATGCTGTGCCGCTGCGCTTTGGCGTGGCAGATGGAAAGGGCAAGGAGGTCGTGGTGGAACTGGTGAATCCGGATCTGGAGCCTGCGTGGGCAGACTCGCAGTGGAAGTTGCCTGCGGCTGACGACGACAGAGTGGAGACCGTGGCGCTGAGCCATCTCACGCGTTTCATTCCTGCCGCTCTCAGCAGCCTGGGTCAGAAAATTCCGACCTTGGGGCCAGTGACAGGCGAGCGCCGGGTGGTGGCGCGTCACGGAAAGGGTCGTTTGGAGGTGCGGGATGGCACGCAGGTGCTTTTCCTCAAGGGAACGCCGGAAGAGATAGGGGAGCAGCACGGCACCATCATGAAGAAAGAAGTGCGGTTCCTCGTGGACCGCATCTTGTACGGCGTGGGTGTAGGCAGCTCCTTTGCAAAGGGCACGTGGTTTTTCGGCGAAATCGAATCGGCGCAGGCGCGTTTGCAACCCTTCGTGAGTGAGGCGCACCTCCGTGAGATGGATGCCCTTGCCGCAGCATCTGGGGTGCGTGTGGAGGAGGCCCGACTGGCGAATTTCTTCCCGGAACTCTTCCACTGCAGCGGATTCGCCATCTATGGTGATGCCACGGCTGGTGGCCGCATGTATCATGGTCGCGTCCTCGACTACATGAAGGGCGTGGGCTTGGAGCAGAATGCGTGTGTCATCGTCATGCAGCCGGAGGGCGCGCATGCCTGGGTGAACTTGGGTTATGCGGGCTTCCTCGGCACGGTGACCGCGATGAATGAGAAACAGATCGCTATCGGCGAGATGGGCGGCAAGGGCGAAGGCAACTGGGATGGCAAACCCATGGCCCAGCTCATGCGCGAAGTGATGGAGCAGGCCGATACCCTCGATGAAGCTGTGGAGATCATGCGCCGCGGCCCGCGCACCTGTGAGTACTACTATGTGATCTCTGATGGCAAGACCAAGCGCGCCGTAGGCATCGCCGCCACCCCGACCACCTTCGAGACCATCTGGGCCGGTGACACCCATCCGAAGCTGCCGCACGCCATGAAGGACACTGTGCTCATGTCTGCCGGCGATCGTTACGAAGCCCTCACCGAACGCGTGAAGCAGGGCTACGGAAAATTCGAGATGGAAACCGCCCGCGACCTCATGACGCGCCCCGTGTGCATGACCTCCAACATCCAGTCCGTCCTTTTTGCCCCGGAGACCTTGGACTTCTGGGTGGCCAATGCCGACGGCGAGAACGTCGCCAGCCACACACGGTACACGCACTACAATCTGAAAGAGCTCCTGCAACCCGAGGGCGTGGCGGGGGAGTAGGCAGAGTGGAGCTGAGCGGAAGATCAAAACGCAAAGCAGCGGAGCAGCAAAGACTGAAGAACCGATGCAAGCCGCGATGACTTACCTTTATGGAACCGTGGGTCTTCGCCTCCTGACGGCCTGCGTCGCAATGCTGCTGGCCACACCTGCTGCATCAGGAGTAGAAGCGGAAAGGAAAACAGAATGGGTGATAAAGACGTTCCAATTTCCGCTGGAATTGGATGACATGGCGTACTCAGCGAGTGGGTTGCCATCGTCGCTGGACGGGATGCCTGCACCTTCTGCTTCTCGCACGGAATGGGAGGCCTATCTGAAGCGCTCCAATGATGCGGTACTTCCCATCCTTAAGACACAAGGCATTCCGATGTATCCTGGCACCGCCGCCCTGTTTGATTCGAAAACCGGCACCTTGAGTGTCCGCGGTACCCAGCCTTGGGTCGACCTTATCGAAGCCTATTCGGACCAGCTTGTGAGCATGGCTCCGCGCCATTTGGAACTTTCTCTCGAAGTGCTGGAGGTTTCGGAGGAACGAATAGGTCCACTGCTTGAGGAAGCCTCAATCCTGGCCAACCACACCGAACTGCTCGCCCGACTAAAAGAACCAGGTCAGGCCAAAGTCGCAGCCCAACCATTGCGCAGGTTGCGCTTGGAAACGGTGAGTGGCCAGCGAGCGCGAGCTGAAGAGGGAGTGACGCTTTCTGATGAGGCCTCTACCGGGCGGGGCATTGGTCGTTCGGAGGGACTGCGTTTTGAAGCCAGACCTGTCCTCCTCGCGGATGGCACGACCATTGAGCTCGAATACGATTTTGAATACGGTCCAGCGGCTGAAGCGGGCAAGGCATGGCAGGGATCACGCTCTTCCGGCGTGGTGTTGAGATCTTCAGTGCTGCTTCCGGATGGAGCCACCAAGATCCTGGGAGCGTGGCGGGCATCAGGGGCGGAAGACGGGAGCGGAAACAAGGTGCGCATCGCGTTCCTAAGAACGCGGGCGGTGTTGTTGGTGCATGACATCAATCCTTTGGTGGAAACCAAGCTCCGTGAGTTGGTAGGGGCACCTCCCGTGGGAAAGCCACGCGAGGTCGTTCCCAGAAGAGAGCTCCCCCATGGCATGGAACAGCGGGTTTTCGCAGTACCCCGCAACTTTCTTCAAGGGGGAGGCGTCTCATTTGATCGAGGCGAACTGGCATATGCCACCAAGAGCAGCAAGCCTGTCGAACCGGCAGATCCTTTTGCCCCTTCTGTTTCCCCCGATGCCGGAAGCGTGGATTTCCTTTCTCGCGATGACGATAGACCTTTGCACAGAGCGAAGATTGCGTTTCCGGAAGGTTCCTCCGCGAGCTACGTACCCAAGGACTCCACGCTTTGGATTGTCAACAATGCCGAGGGCATCAAACGTGTTGCGGAGTTTGTGGAAGAAATGTGGAGACAGATTCCGCGGACACTGGTCTGCCGGGTGGAAGTCATCGAGGCTGAGACCTCGTTGATGCAAGCAGTCGCAGATGCCACTTCCGGCATCGGAAGCCATGGGCGAGGAAAGGAGATATTGGAGAGGATGGTGAAGAATCAACAGGCGCGTGTGGTGGAGCGGCATCGATTGGAGACTCTCAATGACAAGCCCTGTGAGTTGTACTCGTTGAATCCACTCACTGGGGCTTTTGAGGTGGAGATGCGTGCCGTCCTGGGTCCAAACGAGCGAATGATGGATCTGGAGGTGACATTGCGACAGGGAAAGGGTACCGGCATGCAGGTCGGTAGCAACACTCGTCTGGCTATGGGTGAGCCTCGCATGGTGGCTCTTTGGAATCCTTCAGATGAAGGGGACGGGAAGAAAGAGATCTCTCGTGCAGTCTTTGTGACAGCGGATCTAGTGCCCATAGAACAGCCGGTGAAGACGAAGATTGAGGCAAAGCAGGGCACTATGACCCATGAGTAAGGCCCGGGCAAAGGTTGCCCTTGTGATGTCATTTGGTTTTATGGAATACTTCAACTCACCATGAGTCAGCTGGTTTGCAGGTATCGTATCGAACGCAGAGTCGCGCTTTTGTTTGCGTTCATGGTTTGCGGTCTGGCTGGAGTCTTTGCCCAGCTAGGCGCGCCAGTGGACGTCACCGGCGTAGCGGCTGCTCCTGCATGGAAGACGGAGGTGATTCAGCTTCAGCCCCACCTGGGACTCAGGCTGCAACAGGCCCTTGAGGATCCTGAGTCCACGCGTGCATGGGACCACTTTCTTCACTTCCCTTCGATTGACGCTTCCGAAAAAGAGATCATTGCCCACATTCAAAAGCAAACGGCTGCGGCAAAGCGTTTGCTCAGCGAAGCGGGGTTGGCGCTGCCGGCTGGCACTGCGCTCCTTTGGGATGCAGATACGGGCACACTGGCCGTGCGAAGTACTCAGGAAGCGTTGGAATGGCTGAATGTACTCGGGGGTGAGAGCAGAAACAGAGTGGAGAAAAATGTGAACAGTACACTCCGGGTCGTTCAGGCAGATGGCTCCGTTATGCGTGAGATTGCACGTGAGACGACCACAAAACTCGACCACACCCCGGCATGGAAGAGGCTGGAGAAGCTCATCGCAGAGGACAAGGCAGTGTCCATCCAGACTTTGAAACTGCAGACGCGAAACGGCATGCGAAGCAAGGTGGAAATTGGGTCCCGCGATGATCGTATCGAGTCCGTCGTCCTTGAAGAGGGCGGAATCGTCAAGGTGAACCAGGGGGAGGGTCTTGTGGGAACAAGCCTCGAAACGGATCAGGTGCTCTTCGCTGGAGACGATCACGTCGATGTGAATCTCTCGATGCGGCACTGCTTCGCGGAGAGCGTGACTCATGAAGTGCCAGTAGGAAGGGTTCTCTCCCGAGACATCGTATTGCCAACGACTGACGACCACTATGCTCAGATCAGCACTTCGTTCTCGGTCCTGGACGGCTCCCAAACATTGCTCGGAGTTTGGAAGCTCACGGCGCCCGAGGACCTCGCCCGGCAGGACATACTGCAAGCAGCATTCCTGGAAACCCGGGTGGTACGCAATCTGCCGGAGATCCATCCACGTGCTCTATCCTTGCTCTCAGCGCACATGGATAAGGCAGAACCAATTCCTGCTAAGGCTGACAGGACGGCACATCTGCCAGCAGGCATGAAAACAATGCGTTTCCGAGTGCCGCCCGACTTCCTTTTGTCGGGAGAGGATTTTCGCTCTGCGGAGTCTCCGCCTGACCCCTTTGCTCCTGAGGATTCCGCCAACGATGGAAAGAAACGGACCATCAGAACGGCCATGGAAGTTCTCAAGGCACAGGGAATCCCCTTTCCTGAGGGTACTGCTGCCCATTTTGATCAGACAACGGCTTCGCTGACAGTGACGAACACCCAGGAGGCTCTCGACCTAGTCGAATTTTATGTGTCACCGACATGTGGTGGTGGCCGGCCTGCAAACATTCAGTTTCACATCGAGATCCTGGAGGCGGACGGTGCTCTCATTCGAGCCATGGCTGAGGAGTCCTCCAAGATTGCGGACCACACACTGCTCTTGGAGCGGCTGAATGAAGTGATCCGCACTGGGCAGGCAAGGAACGTCGGGACGCTGCGGACTGTAACTCGCAGCGGACAGCGAATGCTCGCTCAAAGTGGCGCGCTTCAGATCCATGGAGCATCTGTGGAGCCGGTGACTGAGAAGCAGGAAACACCGAAAAAGGGCACTGGAGAGGAAAAGTCCACATCAGAAATCGGTGCAAATACGAAGAGTGGACAGAAGACTGCCATTGAGATCAAGGGCGAAGAACGATTCGTGGGTACAAGGATCGAGCTCGACGGGTTAATTGCACCCGACGGCATTACCTTGGAGATGGAGTTGGCGTTGGAGCACCACTATGCGCCACCCACACGTGGCAAGGAAGACGCCATAACGAATCTGGGCCGAAGTCCCTCGGTCACACGAGTGATGAAATCATCCGAGGTTTTACATTTCGCAAGTATCACTTCTCTGTTCACCATGAACTCAGGAACCACTCGTCTGTTCGGGATGTGGAAACCGGAAGGGGCTTCCAAGTATGAGGGCAAGGACGTGATGCAGGTAGCCTTTGTCCGCGCTGCCATCACGCGGGAGGAGTGAACTGACAGGAGGAAAAGATGGTTGGAATATGGATTGCCTACGGCGCCTCTCGATCCACCACTGACACGATATCGGCACGCAAGAACGCAGCTTGCATCACATCTTTGCCGTCCAGCTCGGGTGTGCCGGTGGGTTTCCACAGGCTGATGAGTCGCGTGGTACCAGTTTGAAGAGTGTAGGCACTGACCACCTTCGCGGCAAACACCTTCTCCGTCTCCAATCCCACGACAGGTGTGGAAGCAGCAGCAGGCGCTGAGGACTGAAGCGGTGCGAAGTGATGCTCGAGCGAGAGGTTGACGTCGATGGTCCTCAGATCCGGCGACAGAACAGGATCGATCTCCCAAGTGGTTCCGATCATCTTTGAGTCTGTCTTTGCCTCAATCGTTCCCCGATCCGTCTTTTCGAAGGCGCCTACTGTGGCGCGCTCAAGGCCCACCGAGAGTTTGGCGCGTTGTCCAGAGCGAGTCTCCAGGCGCTGTGTGGAAAGCACCGTCGCGTTGCCAGCGCGGACTGCCTCCTCCATCTTGGCCCAGGTGCTGTTGTGGTCCGCACGGCTGGCGCTGTCTTTTGCCATTTCGCGCAGAGTGGCGCCATCCGCCTGCACGATGTGCAGGGAGAAGGCCAGGACCTTGGGAGTGTTGTTCCAGAGGAAATCGACGAATCGCTCTACTTTGCTCAGGCCTTCTTCTGTATGCACCACCTCCAGGATGTTCTTGTTTGGGTGATAGCGGAGGTTGGTTCCGTCGGGAAATGGCACCATCCAACGGGTGGCGACCTCCATGGGCTCGAAGGGGTCTGGGGGCACGGCTTTTGCTGGCTGCGGAGCGGGAACAATGCAGGTGGTCATGTCATCGCGGAGAATCAGGACACGTTGCTCCTCCGTATTTTTCGTGAGCTCGGCATTGAAGAGGAACCACCGTGGCACCTTGAACTCCTGTCGTTTCATTCCTTTCCCGGCGGGCGCCGTCAGCTCAGCCTTTGCCTCCACTACCGGAATGCGTCCCTGACGGTGGAGATGCTCCCTGAGCTTCGCCTCCACCAGCGGATTGAGATCGCGCATGAGTGGAACGGGCGCCATGCGCAAGAAGGCCGCCTGCAGAACCTCATGGCGTGGCTGGCCATTGGCTTCGCAGGGCGTCCACACGCCGAGGAGCCTTGTGTCATCGCCATTGTAGGTAAGTGCCGAGTTCACACGTGCCAGGCAGAAGTCGAGCACCGGCAGCTTGCGTACCTGTGAATCCCCGAGTGGCGGGGACAACACCTCCCGGAGTTGTGGGGGAGCACTGTTTACCTCAAGGTCGTACGAAAGGTCCATGGTCCAGCCATCGGGTCCAATGACCGGATCCACCTCCAACTTGATGCCAGCGGTGCGCGTTTCCGCGAGAGCCGTGACCGCGCCGGGTTCATTGCGGATGAAGGCACGTGGGGAATCCTGCTCTGGACCCGACTGCATGGTGCTGCGCTGGCCGCTGCGCGATTCGAGTCGCAGGGAGCCGAGGTGTCTCGCCTCCTTGCGCGAGACCAGTGCGTCGAACTCACGACGCATCGTCGCATGGCTTGGGAGGGGTTGTGCTTTCGCGGTCAGTGCTCGCACCGCTGCGCTGGGGCCTTCCAGTACTTCCAGGGTGAAGGTGATGCGCTTCGGAGCCTGGGTACAAAGCACGTCGGTGTAGGATTCCACCATCTCGATGGCCTCTGGATTCGCATAGAGACTCAGTGTTTCAGATTCGGGATCGTAGAGCGCCTTCGCATCTTCTCCGAGATTGATGCCTTGCTCCCTCATCCGCCTCACCCACACTGCGGTGGATCCTGCGATGGCCTTGTCCCAAGTAGCAGCGTCAGCAGTGGCCTCGGGCAGTTTCTTCGCGGGTTCATAGCCTAGGGCCATCTCGAGCACTCGGAAGGTCTTCAGCGTCCACGCCTGCTTCCCTGGGGTGGAATTATCCTGGCCATGGAGTGGCGTGCTCAGGGTAAGCGCCAGAAAGCTGATTGCGGATAACAGGGGCTTGGGAAAGCGAGTCATTACGGGTGCCGGCGGTTCAGTAGGTGCGGTCCTGGGAACCCATCCTGCTGGAAAACTCCAATTTCTGGCAAGATCCAAACTCGTGACTAAGTCGGCACGGTGAGCACACGAGTCGACTCATCATCGTGCAAAAATACCAGAAAGAAGGCAGGCACCCCTTCGTTTCCACGGCGCGCAACCCCCACGGGCGCAGGCGGCTGGCGTGAACGCTGCTGCCGCTCCAAGGGGAAGCGTACCCAATCCGACCCTGTAGCAGCCTGACCAACAGCACTACCACCACGCACGCGAGACCCGACACCGCCCCAACTTAACCCTGACATGAGAAAGATCCGTTACCCCAAAGTCCTGCGCAACGCCCTCACGGCGAGCGCAGTGCTTGCCTTTGCCTGCTCCCTGAATGCAGCGAAGCCCGATGCCGCCGCCAAGGAAGACGCCAAGCCTGCTACCCCCGCTACGGCGGAGGCCGCGGCCAAGCCGGCTGAAGCCAAGCCCAAGAAGAAGGAAAAGGGTGCCAAGGCTGCCCAGCGTCGCGAGGGCGGGCAGACCCTGACGGATCATCTCAAGACCCCTCCCTCCATTTCCGCCAAGTCCACCGTGAAGCCGGAGGTCCAGGCGACCGCGGCAAAGATCGATGAACTCGTGGCTGCCAAGCTGGCGGACGAGAAGATTCAGCCGAACGCGGAGATCACCGACGAGACCTTCGTGCGCCGCATCTACCTGGACATTGCCGGTCGCGTGCCGACCAAGGCCGAGACGGAAGCCTTCCTCCAGTCCAAGGAAACCGACAAACGCGCCAAGCTCATCGACAAGCTCCTGGCCGGTGACGGCTATGTGCAGAATTTCTTCAACTTCTGGGCGGACGTGCTGCGGGTGAAGACTGGCATCCTCCCCGGTGGCCAGGGCCGCGATACCGGCAATTCGTACATCAAGTACCTGAAGGATTCCCTTCGTGCGAACAAGCCCTACGACCGCCTCGTGCGCGAGCTGCTCACCGCAGACGGCTCCAGCTATGAGAACGGCGCCATCGGCTACTACATGCGCGACTACAACATGCCGCTGGATAACATGGCGGTGACGACCCAGATCTTCCTGGGTACGCAGATGGTGTGCGCGCAGTGCCACAACCACCCCTTCGACAAGTGGAGCCAGATGGACTATTACCAGATGGCCGCGCACAGCAACGGCATGACCGGCGTGAACAACCTCGCCAACCAGGCGGACGTGGAGCGCTTCATGACCAGCCAGGGCATCAAGGGCGACGACCGCCGCCCCATGAACAAGGCCATCACGGAAATCATCTTCCGCCTGCGCTTCAACCATGTGTACGCACTGGACCGCACCCTGCGCCTGCCCACCGACTACCAGTACAAGGACGCCCAGCCCAAGGCTGCGATTGAGCCCATGATTCCCGCTTCCTTCTCGAAGGACGGCAAAATCGCGAAAGAAGGCGAGGCCCCCATCCTGGCCTACTCACAGTGGATGACGGCGAAGGAAAACCCGCGCTTCACCCTCGTGGTGGCGAATCGTCTGTGGAAGAAAGTCTTCGGCATGGGTGTCATCGACCCTGTGGATGAGCTCACCGACTCCACCGTGCCCAGCAATCCCCAGCTCATGGAGTTTCTGGAGAAGACCATGAAGGATGTGGACTACGACATGAAGTCGTACCTGCGCATCCTCTTTAACACCAAGACCTATCAGCGTGCCGCCTTCGGCCAGGACGTGGAGCTGGGCGCTACGTATCACTTCCCCGGACCGCTGCTGCGCCGCATGTCTGCCGAGCAGATCTGGGACTCGCTGGTCACCCTCATGAAGGAGAATCCAGATGAGGCCAGCCCGGATACCTATCTGGAAACCATGCGCGGCCTCACTCGCATCGAGTGGATGGACCGCACCGTGACCGCCCTGACTCCCGCAGAACTCATCGAAGGAGCCAAGAAAGTGTCGGAGTACTCGAAGGAACTCACCGCCGACGTGCAGGCCAAGACCGCCGCTCTGAAGGAAAGCAAGGACGAGGAGGCCATCCGCGCTGCCAAGGACGCTGCCAAGACTCAGCGTGCGAAGATCTACGCGAAGGCGGATGAAATCGTCTTCGAAGAAGGCTTCCAGAAGCTCGCCAAAATGGGCCAGGACGACAAAGCCGCGCTCGCGAAGAAGACAGACCCGCAGTTCGCCAATCAGGTCACGGGCGCCGTGAAGCACTATGGTCGCATCCCCACCATGGAGGAAGCCATCGGCTATGTCCTCAAGGGGCAGCGTGATGCCGTGGCGAATGCGACCAAGGAACGCCGCGAGCGCGAGATGACCGAGTGGCACGTGACCAAGGGGCCGTCCCGCCAGGCCTTCAATGCCTTCGCCGACTACCGCGATCGCAATGTGTTGCGCGCCTCGGACCTGCGCAACCCCGCGCCGAACGGCCACTTCCTGCGCCTCTACGGCCAGAGCGACCGTGAAGTGGTGGACAATGCCAACCGCGACGCCAGCGTGATGCAGGCGCTCACCATGATGAATGGCTCGCTCTTCCGCAACATGACCAGCCCCTACTCGGTCATCAGCCGGAACATGAACCAGAGCGCGGACCGCGACGCCGTCATCGATACCGTGTACCTCAGCCTGCTTTCCCGTAAGGCCACCGATGAGGAGAAGGCGCTGCTGCGTCCGATCCTGGAAGAAGGCAAGGGCGCGGAGGGCCGTGGCGACCTGCTGTGGACCGTGCTGAATACACGGCAGTTCCTCTTCATCGAGTAGTCCGCTTCGGATCTCTTCAAGAAGGCAGTCATGCGTGCGCACCACCACCAGCACCGCAGTCGCTCAGCCAGCACACGGCCATTTCTCGCCGCAGTGCTGGCGGTGCTTCTTGCCGGAGCGGGCGGCGGGTGCATCTCGCCTCTGGGCTTCAAGAGCTCCTCCGTGTACAGCCGGGAGGAGTTTGTCGCGCTGGTGAAGAAGTACCCGTGGAACTGGGATAACATGTTCTACCGCGGTACTGACTCCAAGTATCACCAGTTCATCACCAGAATCGGTGGGAACTCAGCCTACTTCTGCGTGCCAGTAGCAGACCTGAAGCTGAGCTCCACCAAACCCGTGAACGAACATCTCATCGAGGTCCATCCTGAAGACGGTTTCCGCTTCGGCCCAGGCACTAAGACCTGGTACTGACGGGCCACTCACACACCCATTTTCTTTTCAATCCCGTCCACAAAACTCTGTCACTTCACCTATGAACGCATTCATCAACTCCACCGATGGCTCCTCACGCCGCCAGTTCATCAGCGGCGCGGCGAAGACCTTCCTCGGCGTGGGCCTCATGAGCCAGATGCAGGGCCGTGGCCTTCTCGCTGCTGGCGCTGGAGCCAGCCCGCTGAAGCAGGTCGCCACCGCGCGCAATGTCATCTACCTCTACATGACCGGCGGCATGAGCCACCTCGATACCTTTGACCCACGCCCGGACAACAAGGAGGTGAACGGCGAGACGGAAGCCATCAAGACGAACGTGGATGGCATCCGCATCAGCAGCAGCCTTCCTCTGATGGCACGTCAGATGGACAAGGTCGCCCTTATCCACTCGCTGAATTCCACGCAGGGTGCGCATGAGCAGGGGAATTACTACATGCACACCAGCTACACCCTGCGCTCCAGCATCCGTCACCCTGCCATGGGTGCGTGGCTGCAGAAGTTCCAGGAGCGTGGCAATCCCAGCCTGCCCGGCAGCGTCATGATTGGCAATGACAGCCGCCATCCTGGTGCCGGCTTCTTCGAGGCCAAGTTCTCACCCCTCATGGTGAACAATCCCGAGGACGGCGTGGCGAACAGCAAGCTGAACAAGTGGTTCGCCGACAGCGATGACCGCTTCAACAGCCGCCTCGCCATCGCGCACAAGCTCGATGTGGGCTTCGCCGAGAAGTACAACGTGAAGAACGTGCGCGCCTACTCGGACATGTATGATGACGCCGTGCGCATGATGAAGAGCGAAGAGCTGAAGGCCTTTGATCTCAGCGGCGAAGACGACAAGCTGCGTGCCCGCTATGGACGCGACTCCTCCTTCGGCCAGGGCTGCCTGCTGGCGCGTCGCCTCGTGGAGCATGGCGTGCGTCACGTGGAAGTGTCCTTCGGCAATTGGGACACGCACAATGCAAACTTCATCCGCGTGCCCGAGCTCTGCGATGAACTGGACGCCGCCCTGAGCACCTTACTACAGGACTTGGAATCCCGCGGTCTCTTGCAGGAGACCCTCGTAGTGCTCGCCACTGAATTCGGCCGCACCCCAGAGATCAACCAGAACGACGGACGCGACCACCATCCCAAGGCCTTCACCTGCCTCATGGCCGGCGGCGGCATCCGCGGCGGTCAGGCTTTCGGCAAGAAGGACGAGAAGGGCTTCGAGGTCGTGGAAAACAAGGTCGGCATCCCCGACTTCAACGCCACCGTGGCCTACGCCCTGGGCATTCCGCTGGATCAGGTTCTCTACTCACCGAGCAAACGCCCCTTCACCGTGGCGGATAAGGGCAAGCCGATCACGGAGATCTTTGGGTGACCTTCACGGTATGGAATCAAACGCCAGTCACTCGTCATGCATGAGAGCGGGTGATTGGTGTTGAGTGAGGCATTTGTCAGGTCGCTCCACTCTTGAAGTGGATTTTGGATAGGTCTTGGTGCGCTGCCCTTAGGGGTTCCGCGAGAAAGCAAACGGGCTGCTCCCGTATTTTCTCGTGGCCCTTGCCTGCTCGCTCATGCCCTTTTGCCAATCCAAAAGAGTCCATTCTCACCCTCTGTTACTCCTTTCCCTGTCGGGTTTGGTCGTCCTGCCTTTGACGCCAGCCGCAGCGGCCGACGTGCCGGCGATGATCTCGCAGAGCTGCGTGGAGTGCCATGACAAGGAAGTGCAAAAGGGCGGCCTCGATTTAACTGCGCTGTCCTTCGACCTGAAGGACGCGGCGACACGGCAGCGCTGGGTTCGCGTTTATGACCGCGTCCAGGCATGCGAGATGCCGCCCAAGGCGGAGGACCTGCCAGCGACGGATCGAGCTGCATTGGTGACTTCACTGGATGCAGCGCTCTACCAGGCGGATCTGGCAGACGTGCAAGCCCATGGGCGTGGACCCGCACGGCGGCTGAATCGCGACGAGTACGAGCAGAACCTGCGCGATGTATTGCAACTGCCGGATCTGGATATCCGCGACATCCTGCCCGAGGACCGCGAGGGGCATCACTTCAACAAGACCACGGCGATGTTGGACATGTCGCGGGTGCAGCTCGCCGCGTATCTGGATGCCGCCGAGGTCGCGTTGCGCGCCGCGATGGTGACCGAGTCAGCTCCGCCTCCCGTGATGAAATGGCGCAACGTGGGCACGGATCTCTTTCCCGGGACAGGCACCTTCGGCAACCGTGAAGCCATGTTCTTCGCTCGCGACAACAAGGCCATGGACTGGGATCGGAAGAAGGAGAACGAGGAGATCAAGAAGGCAGCCAAGGACGAAGGCATCGAAATGGCGCTCTTCCGTTCTGCGAGCTGGCCCTACATCGGAAATCCGAAGCACATCGTCGCGAAACATCCTGGCAGGTACAAGGTCCGCTTCTCCGCGCGTGCGGTACTGCAGCAGAAGGGTTTTACCTTGCTGCCCGCGAAGGAACCGGTGCCGATGACCTTCCGTTCACGCAAGCCCGCGGGTGCGGACATAATCAACGAGGTGCGGGATGAAGGTGGCATCATCGACATCCAGCCAGAGCAGCAGGTCTATGAGACCACCGTACGCCTGCGGGAGGGCGAGTCCTTTGAATACAGTCTGCTGGGGCAGCCCATGCCGCTGGCCATGAATCCCAATGGCTCGGCGCCGACCTATCGCTATCCCCCGTTTCCAGAGGGAGGGCAGCCAGGCATTGCGGTGCAATGGCTCGAGGTGGAGGGACCACTTCCCCCACCAGATTGGCCACCAGCTTCGCATCGCGTGCTGTTTGATGCCTATGGCATCGACGTGAAACCAGCGGCTGCCGAAGTGGAAGCAGAGGCTAAACGTCTGCTGCGGCGCTTTGTGAATCTCGCCGCACGTGAGCCCGTTTCGGAGAAGGAACTGCAAATGTTTGACGCGCTCATCCGCCAGCGCATGGAGAAGGGGGCATCCTTCAAGGATGCCATGCTGGCGGGGTACAAGGCCTTCCTCGCTTCCGGCGACTTCATCTATCTGCGCGAGCCCGCGTCGAAAACGGATGACTTTGCCATCGCCTCGCGGCTATCGCATTTCCTCGCCAATACGCGACCCGATGCACGCCTGCTGGAACTCGCTGAGAAAGGCAAGCTTCACGACGCAGCTATCCTGCGAGAGGAAACCCTGCGCCTTCTCGAAGGCGCCGGATTTGGCCGCTTCGTGAAGAGCTTTACAGACTACTGGCTCAGCCTGCGACACATCCGGCGTGATGACCCGGACATTCGCCTTTTCCCCGAGTACCGCTTTGATGAGTACCTCGTGGAGAGCATGGGTCGCGAGACACGCACGTTCTTCACCGCGATGATTCATGAAAATCTCCCTGCGAGTTCGCTGGTGAAGACGGACTTTGTGTTCGCGAATGATCGCCTCGCAAAGCACTACGGCCTGCCCGCAATCAGTGGGTCCGCAGTGAGGAAAGTCACCCTGCCCGCAGGCAGCCCCTTCGGTGGTTTGCTGACACAGGCAGCGGTTTTGAAAGTCAGCTCAAATGGTACATCGACTTCGCCGGTGGTGCGAGGTGCCTGGGTCACAGAGCGACTCATTGGCAGAACCATTCCACCACCGCCTACGAGTGTGCCCGCGGTGGAGCCAGATATTCGCGGAGCGAAGACCATCCGTGATCTGCTCGCCCTGCATACGAAGTCGCAGTCGTGCGCGACGTGCCACGCCAAGTTTGACCCCGTGGGAGTGGCCCTGGAAAACTTTGATATCCTCGGTGGTTGGCGAGCGAGGTATCGCGGGTTGGAAGAAGGCGAGCGCGTCACGGGCATCGACCGCGCAGGCCATGACTTCAGCTACACGTTGACCAGTCCGGTGGATGCCAGCGCCAAGCTCGCAAACGGTCCCAGCTTCAAGGACGTCAATGACCTGAAGGGCATCCTTGCCGCCGATTCACGCCAGCTTGCCAGGAATGTCCTGCAGCAGCTGACCATCTACGCCACCGGCACCCCCGTGCGCTATTCGGATCGACAGGAAATCGAAACCCTGCTCGATGGCTGCGAGGCAGATGGTTATCGCGTGCGTGACCTGCTTCTGGCCCTTGTGCAGAGCCGCATCTTCCTTGGAAACAACTGATCTGCGTATCGCAAAAACTTCTCCCATGAATGCCCCCCACATTGCTAGGCCCTTCTCCCGCCGCCGTTTTCTTCGTGGCGCGGGAGTATCGCTCGCGCTGCCCTTGCTCGAGTGCATGACCCCGGTCTTCAGCCGTGCTGCGCAGAGCGCATCGCCGAAGCGCATGCTGATCATCTCGAACAATCTCGGCTTCCTACCCAAGCCATTTTTTCCCACAGCCACGGGGTTCGACTACGAGCTCACGCCCACGCTGTCTCCGCTTGCGGAAGTGAAGCGTGAGTTCAGCATCTTCAGCGGCATGTCGCACCCAGATGTGAATGGAGGCCACAGTGCGGAGAATTGCTTTCTCACGGCGGCGCGCGGTCCCACCAAGAGCGGTTTCCGCAATCAGATCTCCCTCGACCAGTTCGCCGTGGAGAAGCTGGGGCAGCTCACACGCTTCCCCTCGTTGAACTTGGGCGTGAACATCGACAAGGCAAACCGCAGCCTCTCGTGGACACGCGATGGCGTGCTGCTGCCCGCAGAGGACAGCGCCACGGCATTGTTCCGCCGCATGTTCATCCAGGGTGATCCAGAGACGGTGAAACGACAGCTCACTCGACTCGATGAACGCGGCAGCATTCTGGACACCCTGCGCGAGCAGATGGGCGGGATGAACCGCGGACTGGGCAGCGAAGATCGCGCCCGGCTGGATCAGTACCTCACCTCTGTACGCGAGGTGGAAGAGAGGCTCGTCACTTCTCGCGAGTGGGAGTTGAAGCCCAAACCGGTGACGACCCAGCAGGAACCGACGGACATCCAGGACAAGAAGCGCATCTTCGACAAGTTGGAACTCATGCTGGCCATGTCGCAGCTCGCGTTCGAGTCCGATTCCACGCGCATCGTCACACTGATGGTCGACGCCTTCGCCACCCCTGCCTTCAACATCCACGGAGATGAGAACACCACAGAAGGGTATCATGGCCTCAGCCATCACGGCCAGGCGCCGGACAAGGTGAAGCAGCTCGCGGACGCCGACCGTCAGCAGATGGTGATTCTCGCCAGCCTGATCCAGAATCTGGCCTCGAAGAAGGAAGACAATGCCCGCCTGTTGGACCGCACCATGGTGCTCTTCGGTAGCAACATGGGAGACGCCAACAAGCACGACAATACCAACCTGCCCGTGATCCTTGCCGGCGGTGGCCTCAAGCATGGCCAGCATCACGCCTTCAAGCACGACAACAACACCCCGCTCTGCAATCTCTTCGTGACGCTCCTGCAGCAGATGGGTGTGGCTACAGATAAGTTCTCCAGCAGTGCGGGAACGATGAACGCGCTGGTGTGAGGGGGGGATGGTCTTTTTGCGCGTGAAGAGCCCCCCTGTCTCCAAGGATCGGGGGCACTCCTGCCCCCGTTTCGGCGTGAACTGGCGATGGGCTCAGGACTCGCGATGCAGTAAGAAAGACGGCCCGGTCGGGTCATCATTCCACCGGCTGCCGCCTCAGATGGGGGCAAGAGTGCCCCCGACCCTTGAGAGAAACGCTTCTTCGTCGCTCCTCACAGGATGTTTGGGACACGGAAACCCCGGGTCGGGACCCCGATTTCGGTCCTCCCAAAGCCTTCTCGCAAAGATTTCAGCCGAATCGGACTCTTATTCCACTCAGAATGCGGCCGTTTCGCCGCATGCATAAGGGACGGTGAATAACTGCGCGCTTTTGGATAAACCTCCTACTGAGCACATAACGACACTCGCACGGGAGTATTCGACGCCACATGGAATAACCGGATCTGAGGGGGTCAATTGCCAGCCGATTCGTCGAAAATGTTTAAAAAAGTGTGATGAGGAAGTTGACGAAAGGGACGTCCCGAGTAGTATCTACATCCCGACAGAAAACGACGGGCTGCCAAACGAAGGACAGACTGCAAAGTAAGTTCTTCAGACTGAAGCAGAAACGGATCTTTACACAGACTACGGTTGGAGGATTTGCGAGAGCAAATTTACCACCAAAAACAGAGGTTAAACAATGCACTGCATGGTTGCACATAGCAGTGGACAAAAAGTTAAGTAATAAAGTCAGTGTCTCTTTTTAAAATGA
>NZ_QNRR01000024.1 GCF_003315205.1 Roseimicrobium gellanilyticum
AGCAGCGTGCACAGCTATGCCTATGACTACCGCACGCGCCGCATCACGCGCAGCGAGCCTGGCAGTAATCCCGTGGCCATGACCTTCAGCGGCGGTCTCAGCGTCGCCGAGTTCGAAGTGACCGACCCGGGAACCGGCACTCTCAACACTCAACCCACCGTCGAGTACCAGCGTGGCCCGGACATGGGCGGCGGGGTGGGCGGCCTGCTCTACTCCTTGCGCAGCGGCACCGCGAAGTTCAACCTGAGCAATGGCCGCGGCGACGTGGTGGCCCAAAGCGACAGCTCCGGAGACCTCACCTGGACCGCCAGCTACGAAGCCTACGGCAAGCGCCCCGTGGAAACCGGAGTCAACGCCGACCGCCAGCGCGCCAACACCAAGGAAGAAGACCCAACCGGCCTGCTCAACGAAGGCTTCCGCTACCGCGACCTGGAAACCGGTGTGTGGCTGAGCCGCGACCCCGCAGGGTTTGTTGATGGGCCCAACTTGTATGCGTATGTCAGGCAGAATCCGTGGACGAGTTGGGATCCTGAGGGGCTGCAAACTTTCTTAGCACCTCAGCCACCAATGGTATTGCCTCGTATAGCCCCCGCCCCTTCGATTCCATTTACAAATCCGACTCCGGTTCCGAGGCTGGTACCGGGTCCTTACGTACCCCCTACTGTCCCTACAGTACGAATTGCTCCACCACCTAGTGCATTGATGATGCCTGATGGCGGAACGTCTCCGCAACCACAGCCCCAACCGAACCCAACACAAACACAACAAAAGACAGAGGAAAAGAACGTGCGATACTTGTATCGTGTCATGAAACCAGCCAGCGATGGTTTCCCAGAAAGTGAACCTCCGTTATCTCCTCTCCGAAGAACGGGAGTTCGTGTGCCTGGCGATATTGCTCCTGATGCTGACGGTTCAGCCCAGCCTCTCACCGGAGGTATGTCTGTGGCCCCGGATAGTCCCCGGAATCTCCACCCTACTGTACGACCTAAAGTGCTCGGTGGGCATAACCCGAAGGACCAACTCTATCGGATCAAAGAGAGCGATCTAGGTCCCAACCTCAGATATGTTCCAGATCCACCGGTTCCCGGCGAACTTCCTCATGGTACGGTGCAACCAACACAAAAGGTGCCCTTTGAAAAGTATGAGCAGGATCTTAAGGGCACACGCTTGAAATGGGAGCGGGTAGACCCCAATAATTACATTAAGCGCATACCACCTGAGGTGCAGGCATGGCTGACTTAACTTTGTGAATTGCAAGTGCCAGCCCAGACACGTATCCTTTGATGAACTACACAAGCTAACCATCCAAACAAATCTGCCGTGAGCGACCTTGATTATTGGCGCGAAGAATTGATGAAGGCCATTGCCACCGAAGACTTCATCATTGAGGGACGATGTGTTCTCATTCGGATGCGCGATGCGGGAATTCTCAAACAGGCTGCGTACGACCTTTTCATCAAGATGTTGGTCGAAGGAGAAGGTGTTCTTACGGAGGATGAAGATGATCGCCTTAGAGAATTATCGGGAGTTGCTTACGGACACTGCGCTCCTTCATTTAGGGTATGGAATAAATAGATGAACGCACGCGCCAACCAATGGCATTGGCTGTGCCAACCCATTTGGAAAAGATGAAGCACAGATAGCTTCTCGGCTATGAACGCTCGTGTGTTGGTAAGACCCTGAATGTTGAACCGCCTGCGCTTTCTACGTCACTGTCGGCAGTCCCCGCATCCCAACCCTCACTGTTCTGTTTTATCTGAGCCAAAGTTTGCCTACTTCAAACTGAACATCCCAATGCAAAGCCCGCCACGAATGCAATGGTCCTGGTTAACCTCCCGATGTGCTCGCTGGCGCGCGATGAGCGCTGGTGCGGCATGTCGGAAATAGAGCACATCTATGAAACTCAAGGGCGTTGTATTGGGGATTTTCCTCCTGTTGAGCATTTCTGCATGCAATCCAGCAGCAAAAGGCAGCTCGATTCGCCTTACGGCAGAGGAATTGTATGCTTTGATGAATGAGGGAAAGAGCAACGTTGGTGCCGGGCTCAGTCCTGATAAGGTAGTTGAGCTAATTGGCGAGCCTTATAACGACCGGACTGAAGTCGTTTGGATGTGGTCCTTTGATAAACCTCGCCCGAGTGATTCAAGGAGTTGGCGTGCCTTTTTGGACGATGAAGCGCTTTTTATCATGTTTGTGAATGGGGAAACCATTTCTGAGCCTAGAAGCACGGCGTCTGTGTACCCGTGGGAGTTCTACGCCGCCCGAATGAAAATCGCCGAGGTTGCTGTTCCCGAGGCGTATCAGCGGGGGAAATGAGTGGATGCAGGGCCAAGTGTGCGAGACTCTGACTGCTGAGCCGCCTACGTTTTCCGCGACGCCCGGCAAAGTACCCTTCCCGCTTTTACGTTTACCTTGTGCTCCTTTGGGTGTAAAGTCACCCTGAGCGAGTTCCAAAAAACGATAGTTCGTTTGGCCGACTTTTAAGTCTTTCCCTGCCTGCATAAGCTTTCTAATGCTGGACTGCCAATGAAAGAATTTGAAAGAGTAGCGGGAAAATCTGCCCGCGTTTTTGGAATGGGGGCTTTGGTTTTTGTCCTGTACATATTCATTTACCCAGCGTATCGGATTCTTACGTATGTTCGTGTTCTCCCCGAGGACGGCATATTTGGAGGTGTACTCTATTACATGTTTTTGCCGTTGTTGATGATGGAGGAGTGGTACCCTCCCGCTAATGATTTGTTCGATTGGCTCATGGGGATCTATATTTCCCCTTTCACAGATATGTTCAAGGGTATGTAGTAATACAATGTGTCTATCCCGAATGGCAAAATGAACGCACGAGCCCACCAATGGCATTGGCTGTGCCAACCCATTTGGAGAATGAAACACAGATGTCTTCTCGGCTATGAACGCTTGTGTGTTGGTGAGACCCTGAATGCTGAACGCCACGCTTTGATTTGCTGTCTCCGCCTGCCAAAGCGTGGCACGCAGGAGTGCATCCCTACCGTCCTTCTTGTCCAAGCACTGGCACGATGAACCATGACGGGAGTGATGGAGCACCTTGGTCGTGCTGTTCCGGCGAAACGAAATGCCAACTGAAGGTTTGCGGTGCTCGGTGCCAGGGCGGGTGGCCCCGCCTTGTCCCAATGCAGTTGTCCCCCGGAGGCACTCCCCCCCCCCGCACAAGCACGCTTGCGAAAGAGGGGGCGTCTCTGCTAGCATCCGGCAAATGGTCCGGACAAAAATCCGCCCTGTCCTGCTCTGCGCGCTGGTGGTGCTGCTGCCGTGGGTGACGCCCGTTTCTACGTGTGCCCAGGATATCCGGCACGCGTACGGGCACTGGAAGGTGGATGCTTCCGAGACGGCGCGGCTGAATCCCTTCGCCTCGGAGGCGATGCTCATTCTGTTCACGAAGGACGTGACGGAGAATCCTTTCATCCTCAGCATCAATGAAAAGGACTTCATCACGACCAGCAGGCTGAAGGTCATTCACGATACGTATGAAGTGGCGGGTGCTGAGAAGGGGGTGGTCACGCTCAGCCTCACTTCCAAGGACAAGCCTGAGACCCGGCAGCGCCTCCTGAAGATGCAGCCCAAGGGGGATCGCCTGTATCTCGACTATCGTGATACGGGCAGGTCCGGATTGCTGGTCGTCTTCGTCAAGGCACGTGAGGAGGAGAAGCAGTATCCACCAACCCGGTGATGGGCTTCGTGTGCCGCCAGACAGGGATTTGAGGTATTCTTCCTATGAGCAAAACACATCGGCACAAACGCACCGCGGCTCCCGGCGAGTGGGCCTCGCGCAATCGCAGTTACGTCGTGACGCTGGGCTTGATCTCCTCCGCCCTGGCTTTCCTTCTTTGGAAGCTGCAAGGGGCTGACGCGCACCAGTGGCCGGTGTGGAAGTGGGCTCTCTTCTATGGATGTGCTGCCCTGGGCGTGGTCTTCATCGGTGCGGGCTTCTTCGCCGGTCAGGGAGTCGTCAAGCGGGTGGCAACGTACACCTCGCTCTCGTGGGTGACATTTCCCGTGCGGTTGCTGGCGCTGCCTGTGCAGCTGGTGTTGTCGGTCTTTGACCGGACGAGGTGAGGGCCACCGGAAAGTGCTGGTTTCGGGCCCGTAAGATTGTATGGTAGCGTCGGTAAACCCGACTGGTGTCATGGACTCTTCCGGCTTCTTCATCATCTTTGTCCTGTTTGCGTTGTTCGCCGTCGTCTTTCGGCTTGTTGCAGGCACCTTCGATGGGGAACGGGTGGAGTCCTACATCCAAGACATGGGTGGGCAGCTCCTCGACAAGAGCTGGGACCCCTTTGGCCCGGGCTGGTTTGGGGAGAAGGACTCACGCATCTACGCCATCGTGTACCGGGACAGGCTCGGACACGTGCACCGCGCCCATGTGAAGACCTCCATGCTCAGCGGGGTGTACCTGACGAATGACGAGATCATCACCGACCCACAGGCCGCACCAGCGGAGGCTGGCAGGCCCGTGTATTCCGCGGAGTCGATTGAGCGTGAGAAGGCCCAGCTGCGCAAACGGCTCGCGGATCTGGAAGAGCTCTCCAGACGCGATGGCCCGCGTACGGAGAGGTTGGGGTAGTTGTCCCTTCAGCGTCCATGGCGTTTCGTGTGCCAATGGCGTCACATCGTACGTGTGTGAGTTTCTCAAAGGGTGTGACGATTGTGAGCGCTCGTCTCTTGCCGGTTGAAACCAAGGCGGCGTGGAGTCACGGGGACACCTGCGGATGGAATTTTTCCACGGGAGCGTAACCTGTGCACGGATTGTCCGAAAGATGAGTTAAGCCGCTTGCTGTGCTTCGATGGAAGCAAGGTGCGCGGAAGGAATATTGAACCCCCAATGCTCTTTTTATGGCTGGCTCTTCAAAGGAACCCAAGTCACGTGCGACCGGGCACACCACGCCCGAAGCGGAGAAGGAAAAGCTGACACGCGAAAATGACAAGCTCAGCGCCCGGCTCGCCGCCGTGGAAGAAAAGATGGGTCGCATCACGAGGACTCCCACGCTGGGAGACAAGTTCAAAGCTGCGGTGCTGCCGAAGAAACATGACCCGCTGGCAAAACTTGCCATGGAAAGGGAGCAACTCATCCAGTCACTTCGTACCAATCGCGAGCAGCAGGAGGCGGTTGCAAGCAAGCTGAACCCACCACCGAAGGTAAGGTTCGCGGAGGAGCCGGAGACACTGGGCCCGAAGAACACGGTGTCTGGCCCATCGCTGACACCTTCCCAAAGTCCGACGACGAATGTCACTCCGCCTCTCTCGCAAGAGGAAGACCCACTTCGTCATGATGTTTCGAACGGCTATCAGGTGGATACTCGCGTGCGGAGCTTCAACCTCCCGCAGGAGGAGAGTCCGCTCCGACAGGATGTGTCGGACGGGTATCAAGTGGATAACCGCACGCGTAGTTTCACTCCCTCTCAGAAAGTCGATGGCCCGTTGAAGGGGGATGTTTCGAAGGGTTATGTGGACGCGGACGTGAATGTGAGTTCCGGAACCACGTCTGTTTCCCAGAACAACGCCCTCCGCGGGGATGTCTCGGGTGAGACGCTGCGTGCTCCATTCACAAGCACGAAAGGCTATATCGATATCTCGGGTGAGCCCATTGAGGAGGACGATCTTCAGCCCGACGTTGTACAAACCAGCATTGAGGATCCCTACGCGGAGACCAACGAGGAGGCGAGGCTCATCGCCGTGTCGGAGCAGGAGTCGTTGCAGACCGGTGTTGGCGACGTGGCTCAGGAAGAAGGCCAGGTGATCGGGACGAAGAAGCCTGAGGGCGCCACCTTCAAGATGAAATCGCTCGAGAAGCAGTATCTCGAGAAAGAGAAGAATGCACCCTCCACGACCGTGAAGATCGATGGCAAGGAGGTGACGGTGCGTGAGAAGGAGTGGCTGTTCGAAGTGGCCAATGAAAAGAGGCGCCAGGATGGAATGCCCGAGATCACCGAGGAGGAATGGGACAAGAATCTGGCGCACAGGCAGGCCACCACCCAGTACTTCAATGACGAGCAACGTTCCAAGCATGAGGTCAACGTGAAGGGTGGCAAGCTGCAACAGGGCTCAGGAAAGATGAAGCACGGCTCGCATGTCTTCGTGATGAATGGCGAGGGCCAGATCTACGCGAAGCAGGACATCTCCAGTGCGATGGACCAGCGTGGCCGGAAGGCACACGTGCACCATTCCAGCTTCCTCGCCGGCGAGGATGTCGCGGGTGCAGGTGAGCTTGAGGTCCGCAGGGACGGGACGCTCAAGGGCGTGACTGACCGCAGCGGCCACTACAAACCTGGTGAAGAGCAAACGAAGCAAGCGCTAGAAACCCTCGAGCACCAGGGCGTTTCCATGGACAACGTCAAGTTCACCATGGACCGTGGTGAGGAGAAGACGACCGGTATGGCCAAGGAGTTCCTCCAGGGTCAGGTGACACCGGAAGAACAGCAGCATCGGCAGGAGCGTATCGATTCCGGCAAGAGCGTGAGCGACGTCAGCGGAGCGATGGAGAAGACCTTCAAAGAGCGCCACAACGTGGTGGATGAAGTGCGAAAGAAGGGCGAGTCTGTTCGTGACTCGCTACGCAAGACAGACAATGCCGCGAAGAATGAAACAAGACTGCAGCAGGGGATGGGGAAGGTCGTGACGACTCCGAAGAAGGGGGTGTAGGTGGAGTAGACTGGGCTTATGTTAGATGGCGTCTTGATCTTTCCTGGGCCGTCGAGAGTAGGCATGCGCTGTTTGGGAGAGACTGGCGGATCGCAGGGCAATTGACGGAGGAGAATACGTGACGAGTGTGGCGCATGATCCGCTTCCTCCTTCACCAGGGTATTCTTTCGGCTCTAGTGCCCCTGCTGGCTCTTGTGACGTCTTGTTCCAAGCGCGAAGCCTCTTACGAATCACAGTTCAAGCACCTCATTACCGTTCACTACCCGGAAGGAAACTCTCTTGTCGGATTTGAGGAGAAGAAGCAGAAGATCGATAGGGACCTCCGCGCGACGAAGGCTGGATTTGTTTCAGGCGTGCTATGTGGTGGAAATAGCGTGGATTTCCTGAGTATTGATACTGACTTCGATCTCGTTGACGAGCAGCGCTTGATTGAGCGCTATGTTGAAAACGGGTGGCTTCCTGCAGAGACCAAAGTTGAATACGAGCGCGATCCGAATGGTGATTCGCACTAGGCAAGAACCTCCCGCACCACCCGTCCCTCATCCGCAGGCCCGATGAGCCGCTGGTTGAGGCCCTGGTAGCGGTAGCTGAGGCGTTTCGCATCAAAGCCGAGTTGGTGGAGGATGGTGGTCTGCAAATCACGGATGGTGACTTTGCCTTCGACGACGTCGTAGCCGAGTTCATCCGTGGCACCGTGGACGACACCGCCTTTCACTCCGCCGCCGGCCATCCACATGCCGAAGCAGTTGGGGTGGTGGTCGCGGCCGAGGAACTTGCTGCCGCCGCGCGCTTCATTCATGGGCGTGCGGCCGAACTCACCGCCCCATACCACGAGGGTGCTCTCCAGCATGCCGCGTTGCTTGAGATCCTTCACGAGAGCGGCGCAGGCCTGGTCGACGTCCTTGCACTTCTCGGGGAATTTGTTCACGAGGTCATCGCCCTTGCCGGTACCGTGGATGTCCCAGCCCCAGTCAAAGAGCTGGATGTAGCGCACACCATTCTCGACGAGACGACGGGCCAGCAGGCAATTGTTGGCGAAGGAACCTTCACCCGGCTTCGCGCCATACATGTCGAGGATGTGCTTCGGCTCGCGGGTGATGTCGAAGGCTTCGGGCACCGCGGCCTGCATGCGATAGGCCAGCTCGTACTGCGCGATACGGGTGACGGTTTCCGGATCGCCAAACTGCTGTGCTTCGAGTTGGTTCAGCTTCGCCAGCGCATCCAGCGTGCGACGCCGTGAGTCGCGGCTCATGCCCTCGGGATTGCTGGAGAAAAGGATGGGCTCACCGGTGGTGCGGCACTGCACGCCCTGGTACACGCTGGGGAGGAAGCCGCTGCTCCAGAGGCTCTTCCCGCCCGTGGGATCCGTGCCTCCACTGAGCAGAACCACGAAGCCGGGAAGGTCGGCATTCTCACTGCCGAGCCCATAGGTGGCCCAGGAACCAATGGCGGCGCTGCCCGCACGCATGTTGCCTGTGTGCACAAACAGTTCCGCCGGCGCGTGATTGAATTGGTCCGTGGTCATGGAGCGGATCACCGCCACCTCATCCACGATCTGCATGAAGTTCGGCATGAGCTCGCATACTGGCAGGCCATTGCCGCCTGCTTGCTGGAACTTGTGAGGATGGCCGAGCATCTTCGGCAGGCCCTTGATGAAGGCGAAGCGCTTGCCCTTGATGAGCGACTCCGGGCAGTCCTGCATGTTCAGCTCATTGAGCTTCGGCTTGTAGTCGAAGAGGTCGAGTGTCGGCGGTGCGCCACTCATGTGCAGGTAGATCACCGCGCGTGCTTTTGCGGGTATCGGTGGCTCCTTGATGGCAAGCGGGTTTGCGCCACCGACCGGAAGCGCGGAGGCCTGCGCACCATGATGCAGCAGGCTCTGCAACGCGATGGCACCCAATCCCACACCACTGCGCGTGAGGAACGTGCGGCGTGTCTCTGCCTGCAGGCGTTGGAGTTCAAGGTGAGCGTTCATGGAGCGACAGTGAGGAGATCGATGACCGGTGATGAGCAAATTCGAAGCTCGTCCCGGAGGGACGCTGGATGGTAGCCGGTGGTGCAGGGAGCCTCAGCGACCGCAACCACCGGATCCTGCGTGTGATTTGATGGCGTCCCGGAGGCGACGCCGGAAGGCGTACCATGATCATGGAGCGCAGTCGCACCGAGAATGGCCACCCCTTCCGCCGTCCCTCCGGGACGGTAGGCAATGATGCGTGTGGATCCGGTGGTTCCCGGCCTGATTACAGGCCTCCACCACCGGCTACCATCCGGCATCCCTCCGGGACGAATGCGAGGTGTGCTGAACTGAATCATGAAGTTGGCGCCATGAAATTGGAGAAATAGTTCAGCCTTTGGTGAGCACGCCATCGAGATTGAGCAGCACATTCGCGACGGCGGTCCAGGCGGCGGCTTCGGCGGGTGGGGTGCTGGGTGAGTATCCTTTCTCTGCAGGCAAGGTCGTGCTGGTGGAGAGCTTCTTCGCATCTTCGGGATTCGCCTCGTAGTTCGCGAGCTCCTGCTGGTAGAGCTGCACCAGCGTGGTGACCTGCTCGTCGCTTACCGGACGAGCAAGGCACAATTCCAGGCCGAACTTCACGCGGGCTTCCACAGTGGTACCACCCTCACGCAAGATGCGCGCGCCGAGCGCCTGGGCCATTTCCACATAGGCTGGATCGTTCAACGTCACGAAAGCCTGTAGCGGAGTGTTCGTCGGCAGGCGACGCATGGTGGAGTTCTCACGACTCGGCGCATCGAAGGTGGCCATGCTGGGATACGGCACCGTGCGGCGCCAGAAGGTGTACAAGCCGCGGCGATAGCGGTCTTCTCCCTTGCTTGTTTCCCACGAGCGCTGGCCGTTGAAAGCGGCACGCCACAGACCATCGGGTTGCGGAGGGTAGACACTGGGTCCGCCCATCTTCGGCGAAAGCAGACCGCTCAAGGCGAGGGCTTGATCGCGCACCTGCTCCGCGTCGAGACGGCGGCGTGGGTAGTGGCTGAGCCATTCGTTGCGTGGATCCTGCTTCATCGCCTCAGCAGTAGGGCGTCCTGTTTGCCGGTACGTGCGGCTCATCACGAGCTCACGTATCATCGCTTTCATATCCCACTTCAAATCCATGAACTGGACTGCGAGATAATCGAGCAGCTCCGGATGTGTGGGCAAGGTGCCCTGCGTGCCAAAGTCCTCTTCCGTCTCCACGAGCCCTCGTCCGAACAATTGCGCCCACAGACGATTCACTGCCACGCGCGCGGTGAGAGGGTTATCACGCGACATCAACCAATGCGCCACGGTAAGGCGTGAGGCGGGTCCTGTTTCCGGTGCTTTGTGAAAGGACTTCAGCAAGGCCGGCTCCACCTTGTCACCAGGCATGAGGAAGTTGCCTTTGACGAGGAAGTGGCTTTCACGCTGTTTGTCCTTCGCGAACTCCTTCATCACGGGAACCGCGAGCGGCTTGATACCCGCCAGCGTCTTTTGTTTGGCTTCAAGTTCCTTGCGGGTGTCGGCAAGGGTCTTGGACATGGGCTTGTAATAGGCGAGCAGCGCCGCGGCATCCGCAGGACTGCGGTCCTTGGCGGGCATGGCCAGAATATTCCGGATGTTCTCCGGCATCGCAGGCTGCGGCACAGCATCCGTGGTGATGGAGATGCGATAGCGCCCCAGTGTGTGATTCGAGCCATAGTGCTGGGCGAGCGTGAAGGTGAGCTTCGTGTCCTTTCCGGCGTCACCGAATGGGCGTGCCGCCACAAACACCGCACGGTGGTCTATGCCAAAGCTCGGCCCCACGGCCCAGCCGGTATCATCCTTGCCATCGATGGCGTGCTTCACGAAGTAGTCCTGCTGCTCAAAGTCAGCCGTTGCATCTTTGAAGGCAATCTGCGTCGGACCGCCGAGGGTGAAGCTGGCGCTGGGATTCGGTTCACTGGCTTGTTGGGCCCGGAAGATTTCCTGACGGTTTCCGCCCAGGGCAGTCACGACAAAATTCTCCGTGCGCTTGCTCGTGCCGCCATCGGTACGATTCCACACGGTCACAGAGTCGATGGGCATCTCGCTCTTCAAGTCGATCTCCCACCAGGGGTCGTCCTGCTGTGCGCAGTGGCTCACGGATTTCCTGGCATAGTCGCCGTCGGTATTGCCATCATTCGCCAGGTTCGCTGGGCCACTGAATCCGGTGGAGGACTGGCTGGCGGCGCCCAAGGTGGCGACATTCTTGCCTCCAGAGAACACCTGGACTTCTGCCAGGTGCAGAAGGCGGGCTTTGCCGGGCAGTGACACACGCACGTAACGCGCGCGTTTCGCTGCGGCATTCTTATCCACGGGTGCCGTGCTGAGCTTGAACTCGCTCAGCACAAAGTTCCCTCCACCGGAGCGACCGGGTCCCTTGCCGGGGAGACTGTCGCTCGCAAGTGCCTCCACCATCACCCCGGTGATGCGCTTGCCCTGGGTCGTGGCTTCGAGCGTGTGCACATCGGATTCTGCAGCATCCGCGAGGATGGAAAGGTCCTCCGTCTGCTGGAGCTTCACGCCCTTCTCGGACTTCAGGGAGGTCACTGCAAGCGGCTCCCATTTCGTGGGCTGCTTGATGGTGTTTTCCCATGCGGCGAGTTCCTTTTGAAGCTCAGGGGAGGCCGTTTCATTCATGCGCTTTTCAAGCGCGGCTATTTCTCCCTGGAGTGTCTCTGTCTTCTGCTTCTGCTCAGGCGTTGGCTTCGGGAGTGTGGGGTATTCATCTCCTTTATCGCTGTCTTCCGTCTGGTTGAAGATGGCGAAGAACTCATAATACTCCTGCTGCGTGATGGGGTCGAACTTGTGCGAGTGGCACTGCGCACAGCCGAGCGTGAGGCCCATCCACGTCTGCATGGTGGTGGCAATGCGGTCCTTCACCGCTGCGACGCGGAACTCTTCGTCATCCGTGCCGCCCTCGGTGTTCGTCATCGTATTGCGGTGGAAGGCGGTGGCCACGAGTTGGCTCTCCGTCGCATTCGGCAGCAGATCGCCCGCAATCTGCTCGATGGTGAACTGGTCATACGGCAGGTTGCGATTGAAGGCCTCGATGACCCAGTCGCGATACGGCCAAATATTCAGGCGCAGGGGGTCACTGCCATAGCCCGCGGAGTCCGCATAGCGCGCGATGTCCAGCCAGACACGAGCCCAGCGCTCGCCATAGGCAGGCTTGGCGAGGAAGCGGTCCACCATGCTCGCGTAGGCGGTGTCGCTGGTGTCTTCGAGATAAGCCTTCACCTCCTCTGGGGAGGGTGGCAGGCCCGTGAGGTCCAGCGCCACACGGCGTATCAGGGTGTATCTGTCGGCCTCAGGAGACAGGGCGAGGCCATGTTCCTTTTGCTTCTGCGCAATCCATCCGTCAATCGGGTCCATCTTGCCCCCCGGCATCCGCTTCACTGGCGGGACGAAAGCCCAGTGCTCCGCATACTCCGCGCCCTGTGCGATCCACTTGCGCAAGATTTCAGTCTCCCGCGCGCTCAAAGCGTGACCGTGCTCTGGTGGGGGCATCACCTCATCCGGGTCCTTGGTGAGGATGCGCTTCATCACCTCACTATTATCCGGGTCCTTGGGCTTCACGGCAAAAGTGCCCTTGTGGTCCTTCACCGCCTCATCGCGCAGATCGAGGCGGAGCTTGGCTTTGCGTGAACTCTCATCCGCACCATGGCAGTGGAAGCACTTCTCCGAGATGATGGGCCGCACATCGCGGTTGTAGTCCACGATGGCCGGCACCGGGCGGTTCTTGAAGACATCGCCATGCGGATTCTCCTCCGCGTGCAGCATCTGGCCGAGCCCGGCCATGCTGAGGAGGGCCACCGTGCAGGTGGCGGACGCGTGGAGGCGCGGAGCAGTAGTCATGAGCGGGCAGAAGGAAAAATACGTGCCGGATCCCCCTAGTTTCTCAGACCCTGCCCCGGCAGGCAAGACCCCACCCACCCCGGGGATGGAGCATGCGTTCACAGAACTTTTACAATCCATTCACGCAGAGTTGACTCACGCAATGGCAGGTTGTGGCAGGATCGTCCGCAAGCAGCCAATCGTGCGTGCAGGCTGTGTGCCCCTCCACCTTCATCCAGCCATGAAACTCTACTCCCTAGCTCTGATTGGGCTTTTGGCGACGACAGCGGTCGCCCAGAAAGCGGCACCCCCCGCCGCACCGGCGCCTCCGAAGTATGTTTCTCCCGTATCCACGGAAGACGCCTTCGCCCCAAAGAAGGACCCTCCCCCCAAGCCGCCTGGTGATCCGTATGTGAAAAAGAAACCGGCTGCCCCTAAGCCGGAGGCTGCGCCAGAAGGTGGGGCGGGCGGCGGGGCCGGTGCCTCAGCTGGCCCGGACGCACCTTTTGAGGCGCCCCCGCATCATCTTCTCATGACCTTTGAAACCTACCGGCTGCCACAGGCGGCGGCAGATGGTCTCCTGGACAAAGCAAACACAGATACTTCGCTCTATGAGGGACTGCGCAAGCTGGTCGAAGGCGGGCAGGCAGCTCTCGAGACGGTCATTGCCGTGCCCACCCGATCTGGTCAGCGGGCGAGCATTGAGAGCCATGATGAATTCATCTATCCCTCGGAATTCAAACCTCCCACCCCCGCCATACAGTTCAGTTTCCCCAGGTCGAGGGAGATGAGGCCTCTGGGAGAACGCATCGAAGTGGATCCTGTGGAGGGTCCCGATGGCGAGATGGTGGATATAAACTTCACCCAGGACATCACGAAGCTGGCAGGTTTCCATGTGGTGAAGGCGGGAGAGTTCAGCGAAGGAGAGCTTCAGCCCGTGTTTTCATCGAGAAAACTTGCAACTGCTGTCGTCACGAAGATTGGAGAGCCCGCCTTTTGTGGAACCCTGAGCCCGCCAGAGGCCACGGGAGTGGAAGGTGATGATGGCGATGGCTCAGTCTGCCTCACCTTTGTACGGACAAACTTGTGCCCCACATCAGCTGAAGCCGAGGCTGCGAAAAAGAACAACCGTGCCAGCAGAAACATCCGCCTGGTTTTTCGCTTCTATTCCCTCCCGAGAGAGAAGGCCCGGGAATTCCTCGCCGAGACGACGGACTCCGAAAAGCTCCATGCCAAGGTGACCGGCCTCCCCCCCCAGGATGTGAAACTGGAGCGGCTCCTGACAGTCATCACCCGTTCCGGGCAGCGCTCACAAACGGTTGAAACAACGGAGTGGCTCTACGGCATCGAGACAGACCCTCCGCAAGCTTGGAACGAAGAGAAAACAGAATTCAACGAAGCAGGTGCTGAGGTGAAGTCTGCACCCAAACCCGCCTCCCCTCCAGTTGAAGGACGCCCGCCCTACGTGCCCGCCGGAACCACCTCGTTTGAGACGCAGCCACTCGGCTGGCAAATGGAGCTCGATCCGGTCGTCGCGCCGGGAGGCCTGACCATTGATGTGAATTTGGCGCCATCCTATGTCCAATACCGTGGACTGATTCAGGGGCATCCGCTGCTGGCGCGCTATCCTGACATGCCTCTTTTCAGTTCACAGAAGATCTATACCGCCATCACTGCCACATTGGGCAAGCAGTGCTTCCTGGGAACCATGAGCCCGCCGCGTGACACAGGCGCGAATGGGCGAAAGGATGACGGGCGCACCTGGTTTGGCTTCATGAAGGCGACCATCGAGTGAGCCGGAAAAGACAGTGCTGGAAATCGACAGAGAAAAATCCCTGACTCAGACTGGTTCCAGGTATCATCCCACTCATGGCTCATGGCGCTCCACGTCTTCCGCTTGTGCTGCTGCTGCTCGCTGCGGTGTGCATCTTTGCGGGCGGCGTGGTGCTCTCCCGCCGGGAGCAGGTGACCCGTGAGACCCGTGACCGCGAACCGCTGCGTCATTTCGCACTGGCCCTGCAAAAGGAGCTGCTCCGACTGGAGGCACTGCACCAGGACCATCTCGAATCTCTGGCGAAGCGCCTTTCCATGGGAAATGCCGGGGGCACGGGCCAGGAATGTGAGAACATTGCCGGCGTGGTCGAGTGCACCTTCCTGCCGAAAAGCCGCGCCCGCGCAGAGGAGCATGTGCGGCTGCAGCGCATCAAGCCTGGCGCCTATGCCCGGCCCACTTACGAGTCGCCTTCACTCGTCCGCGCCGATCTCAGGTTGCTGGATCCGGTGCCGTTTCCCGGTGTGGATGAGCCCCACCATGGATGGCTGGAAGATCCCGGCTGGCCGCTCATGTACTGGAACCAGTCTCCCAAGCAACACACGGTATTCCTGACCATCGAGCCCCGGGAAGTCCAGGTGGCGACCAGCGAATGGATCAAGGAGTGGCTGAAGGGACAGCCAGCGTATGCCCCTTTGTTGAGTGACCATGTGCAGCTCGCCTCACCCAGCGGCGCGGTGTTGCTTCCGACGAGCATCGGGATCACCCATCTGGAGCCACCTCACTGGTCCCAGGCACTCGTCACCCGCTATGGCAGCTGGCATCTTGCATCATGGGACCGGATGAGGACACAGATGACGTACCATGCACCCACCCTGGCCATGGCCTCGACCCTGGCGGTGATGGTAGGTCTGCTTGGGTTCCTCGTTTATGTGCAGCAGAGCCGCGCGCACCGTCTCGCCATGCAGCGTGTGTCCTTTGTGAATCGTGTCTCTCATGAGCTCCGCACGCCGCTGACGAACATGTTGCTGAACCTCGACATCATCGAGGACTCACTGCCGCATGAGGGGCGTGCCGCATCACGCCTGGCGCTGGTGCGCGAGGAGGCGGGCCGTCTCGCGAGACTCATCGCGAATGTGCTCACCTTCTCGAAGCGCGAGCAAGGGGCACTGAAGCTCCGACCGGTGGAGTGCCGGCCAGCCCAGGTGGTGGATGCGGTGCTGGAGCAGTTCTCCGCCAGCTTTGCGAGGCATGGCATTGCCGTCACACGCAATGACACCAGAGATGATACACCCTGCAATCTGGACCCGGACGCGCTTTCACAGATCACCGCGAACCTGCTCTCCAACGTGGAGAAGTACGCGCCCGGAGCCCCGGTACACATTTCCACGACACGAGAAGGACTGAGCTTCATCTTGCGGGTGAGTGACGGCGGTCCGGGCATTGCCAGTGCAGAGGTGGAGCGCATTTTCCAACCCTTCGTGAGATTGGACGATCGTGTCACTGCCGGCGTCACGGGAACAGGCCTGGGACTCAGCATTGCACGAGAACTGGCGGAACGCATGGGCGGCACGCTGGAACTTCAGCCTGCGGGAAATGGCACGGGTAAAGGAGCAAGCTTCGTGCTGCGAGTGCCTATTTCGGACGCTTCCAGTCAGCTCCACATCGAACCCCCACCCTCCAACCTACGGGAGGCCACGCCCTCATGAAGCTGCTGCTCGCCGATGATGATCCCATCACGCTTGACTCCTTGGCGGCCTGCCTGGAGCCGGAGGGATTCACCAGCGTGCTGGCCCGGGATGGCGCCGAGGCATTTGCACTCTGGCAGCAGCAGAGACCCGCGCTGGTCTGCCTGGACATCATGATGCCGCGCATGGATGGCTATGAAGTCTGCCGTCGCATCCGTGAACAGGATGCCTCAGTGCCGGTGCTTTTCCTCAGTGCGAAAAGTGAGGAGGTGGATGTGGTCGTGGGCCTGCGGCTGGGCGCGGATGACTTCATCCGCAAACCGTTTGGAAAGCAGGAGCTCCTGGCCCGCATTCATGCGGCCTTGCGCCGCTCCCAGAAGAATGGCGGAAGCGGACGACCAAGGGCTTTCACCATGCAGGATATCATGGTGTATCCACACGAGCTGCGCGCCACGCGTGGCGAGACAGAAATGGATCTCACGCCCCGCGAGGTCTCCATTCTCCAGCTTCTCCACGAGCGTGCCGGTGAAGCGGTCACCCGGGATGAGCTGCTCGATCGCTGCTGGGGCCTGCAATACCTGCCGGAGTCCCGCACGTTGGATCAGCACATCGCCAAGCTGAGGCGAAAGGTGGAGCTGGATGTGGAGAATCCGCATATCATCGAGACAGTACGGGGGATGGGCTATCGCCATCGCGTCAGTGCAGCGGTGGGCTAGGGTGGCAGCTGCCATGCGCAGGGGTGCGGCATTTTTTACTTGGGTTTCCACAGACCGCCTCCTAGGATTTCACCGTCCATCCACTGTATCCGCGGGCGGACAGGACTCCCATGCAGTTCCCAAGCTTTCCATTTTTTCCGGGCGTCCGCCTGGCGCTGATCTTCGCCATTGGAGTGACTGGGAGTTCTCTGGGCCAATCACCCCAGGCGGGCCTCCGGCCCCAGCTCTCTCTTGAGCAGCTTGAGGCGGGGACGACGGCAGACTATCCCGAGCCTACGAGGCTCCTGGGACACCGGTACAAGTCAGGTGACGGAGTGGAACAGGACGTGATGAGGGCTGCTGAGCTCTATCGCATGGCCATGGCTCTGGGCGACCTGGATGCGGTGTTTGCCCTGGCCATCTGTCATCTGGAAGGCGAAGGCGTGGAGAAGAGTGATGCCCGAGCCATGGAGCTCATGCGGGAAGCTGCAGCGCGGGGCCAGATCCAAGCAACGTCCATGACCGCGATGGCCCAGGCATCCAAGGCCGCAGACGAAGGTTTCTATCGCCGCTTCACTGCGTATCTGGATGGAGGCGCGTCTGGTGGCGACGTGCGATCCGTGGCGGCGCGCGCCGTGCTGCATCTGATGAATTCCAAGACGGATGACGCACTCCGCACGTCTGTGGATATGCTGACCAAGGCTGCGGAATTGGGGGATCTGGATGCCGCATTCAGTCTGGGACAGTGTTACCGTCTTGGGCTGGGGGTTCCCAAAGACAACCGCAAGGCAGCGCTTCTGTATGCCAAGGGTGCGGCGTTGGGCCACGTGCCGAGCATGTGCAATTTTGGAGTTTGTTTGCATGAAGGTCAGGGTGTGGATATTGATCAGCCGAGGGCGATGGTGCTTTATTCAAGCGCCGCTGCCAAAGGACACCTGGAAGCGCTCTTCAATCTGGGGACCATGTACTTCACTGGTGATGGAGTGCCGCGCGACGATCGGAAGGCCATGGAATGCTTCCAGCAGGCTGCGGATCGCGGACATGTCCGCGCGATTGGGAATGTGGCCATCGCCAAAGGGACACCGGGCTTTATGGAGACGATAGCTCAGCCGAAATCCGGCGGTGGAGCGCAAGACGAGCAAGAGGCTGACGATGCCAAGATGTACTGCAAGCTTGGCATGGCATTTCGCTATGGTGGGAATGCAGAGCCAAACGACCAGAAAGCGGCCGAATACTTCAAGATGGCTTCGGATCTGGGATCTGCGACGGCCACGTTTGAACTGGCAATTCAGTACCTCGAAGGCGAAGGTGTCGCGAAGAGTGACGAGAAATATCGGGAGATGCTCCAGAAGGCCGCCAGCCTGGATTCTCCCGATGCGCTCCTTAACTTAGGGCTGCTCCACGAAACGGGCAACGGAGTCACCAAGGATCTGGCCCGCAGTGCCGAGTACTTCGCGCGCGCCGATGCCCTGGGGCACCGGGACGCGGGAGGGGCACTCGGCAATCTGTACATGAGAGGGGCTGGCGTGCCAAAGAATCCAGAGAAGGCCGTGGAACTCCTCCGCAAGAGCGCGGACCGGGGCTCGCCCACCGCAATGCTCAACCTGGCCATGTGCTACAAGGGCGGCTTCGGTGTTCCCAAGCAGAAGGAGGAAGCCGTGAAGTGGTTGCGCAAAGCCCTCCTGCGGGGAGAAGCCCGGGCGCAGAAGGAGCTGGATGCACTTGAGGCTGCGCCGCCCAAGTAAGCAGGCATCTCTCTACGGGCGCTCCCGTGTCGCGTTCACCTTCGCATCCGGGAAATGTGTCTTCGCACACTCCGGACAGATGCCGTGGCTGAACTTCGCCTCGCTGTGATTCTGGATGTAGTACTCGAGCTGGTGCCAGTTCCCCTGCTCATCACGGATGTTCTTGCAGTAGGCGCAGGTGGGAAGGATGCCGCGGAGCCGCTTCACTTCATTCAGCGCAGCCTGCAGACTGCCGATGAGCTCCTCCTTCTCGCGCTCCACTTTCTTGCGCCGTTCAATTTCCTGCTGCGCCAGGCTGAGCTCCAGCCGCACCTCGGTCACCTCCTTGAGGATGGCGAGCACAGGGCGGTTTTCGATTTCCATGCCGTGCACGCGGTTCTGCCAGGTGATGTACCAGTAGAGAAAGGGGAACACGCATATGCTGATGACCAGCCTGGAAACGAAGGTGCCGGTCATGATGGAGAAATAACCCGGTGTGCCCGCGAAGGCACCCGTGGCAAAAAGCACCACGTCCAGCCACATCACGCCCAGCAGTGTGAGGAAGGAGCGGAGCCACAGCGGCATATTCAGCCGTGGCTTGCCCAGGAACTCCCATGCCATGGCGAGGAAGATCAGGTCCGCGAACGCCGCTACAATGGATGCGGTGTAGATGCGCAGGCTCTGCGGAGGGAAATACGCGGCGCGAGTGGTGTCGGAAATCTGGATCTGCAAGTGCAGCACTGCCGTCACGAGGGGAACCATGATGCCCAGCCCAATAATGGTGGAAATGGCAATGCGGGTGGCGCGTGGTCCGTCGAAGACATAGACGACAAACACCCCCAGCAGCAGCGCGGTATAGAAGACCGTGGAGCCGACCATGAATGAGATGCCGGGCACATTCACGCGCACCCCAGCATCCGTTACCCAGACCATCACTGCTGTGAGACCACCGATCAGAGCGTAAAAGTGCGCCAGACCCAAGCGGCCACGCAGCGAGTGCGCCCACAGGACTACGAAGTACACCGTGATCGCTTCGGCAATGAGAATGAGCAGTTCACTCCTCATGCGGATGGTTGGACAGCGGCAAGGATCTCATCGTGAAGGCTCAGCCAAGAATATCCCGACTAAATGTCGGTTTAACAACCATGGCTTGCTTCATTTTCCATAAAAATCAATAGGTTATTCCTATTCAACGAGCCGCATTTCTTGCGCTCGTGCATCATGCAATGCGCGTTTGTGCCTAGAGGCCAACATGCAGCATCTTAATTGCCCGTGGAGAGGCCTACGTCGTGGCGGAGTGAGCCGTTCTGCTGGAATCACGGGTCAGCGCCAAGGCGCTGACTCCAGACTTTTCAGGAAGTCTGCCCATCTAGGGTCTGACAACTCGCCTTTGAACCGATACGTGGTCTGCTCTTCCATGAAGCGCATGCTGTCAGCCAGGGCCTTGTGGTCTCCGGCCTCCCGAAGCACATCAATGGCCCTGTCGTGAACGGAGATGCAGTCCGGCTCAAGGGCAAGAGCCTCGAGCATCGTCTTTCTGGCATCCTCTTTGGAGCCGCCATGCATTTGGAATAGCGCTTTTGTGGCTAGCAAGACCGCATCTTTCCCCGTGAGAGTCATCAACGTATCCTGGCATTCGGCAGCCTTGGTGTAGTTTTTCTCGAGAAGGTACAAGTCCAGCAACATGTACTGGAAGCTGGGTTCCTGATGCACCTTGGCAGCTTCCTTGAGGGCATCCTTATATGCCTCGACGTCTGGCAATCTTCGCAAAATCAGCAGATGCAGCATGGTCGGCACACGCTGGTTTTTCATTTCCGGAGAAAGCTGGTGGTAGGCGCTTACAGCTCCCGGAATGTCGTTGCCCTTGATGAGGCTGACCATGTCGGCCAGCTTCTCGAATTCGTTGAGATCAGCATCAGGGGCCAAGTTCGTATGCTCCTTGTCGAGTGTCAGCAAGATCGGAAGCGCCATCTGCCGTAGCTCCTCCACTATGCTAAATCCAGACGCGTGAAGAAAGATATCGGAGATCCCCAGCTTCCCATTCGGTCCGGGAGTTACGAGGAGGTCTACCAAATTGACCCTGGCATTCTGCTCAAACACAAGACGGTAGCGCAGCCAGATCTTGCCATTGTGCAGGACCAAATGCTTGTACTTGGCCTCGCTTTCAGCCCAATTTCTGGAGATGGACTCGAATCTGCTTTGGAATCTGGCTTGCATGCCTGACCTGAGTTCCAGGTGCTTGGAGGCAGAGACGTTAAAGCCCTCCAGAGTTTCATCCATGAATCCGGGCAGGTTGAAAGCGGCGTAGATCCTCGAGGCATCCCTGGCGAGCAAATCTGCTTCAAACAACCTTCCGAAAGCCTCCAGTTCCATACGCTTACGCTCAGGCACGTCGCTGAGCTTTGCATACGTGGGCGCCGCTCTGAGGTTCTTTTGCGATGTGTCGTCCTTCTGCGCCTCTATTGAGGTGCAGATCATCAGGGCTATTAGCCCGGGCAGAAGCGAAAGCAGAAAGGTTGAAGGATGCGCATAGGGACGTTCCCAGAATGTTGGAAATCACCCTGAATGTCATCTGCGCGTTGTCCAGAAACGATCTTGCGACACCGGATTTCAGAACGCCCGCTGGTATTGCTCCGGCACGGGGAACTTCTGACCCAGCTCACGCGCCGCGTGCAGTGGCCAGTAGGGATCACGCAGAAGCTGGCGAGCGAGGAAGACCATGTCCGCTTTGCCGGTTCGGATGATCTCGTCAGCCTGTTGCGCGCCCGTGATCATGCCGACCGCGGCAGTGGGGATGCCTGCTTCGCTGCGAATGCGATCGGCAAAGGGAACCTGATATCCGGGTGCGGTGGGCACCTTGGCATCGGGCACCGTTCCGCCTGTGGAGCAGTCCATCATATCGACGCCCAGCGGCTTCAGCATCCTGGCGAGTTCCACGGAGTTGTCCCCATCCCATCCACCTTCGACCCAGTCGGTGGCCGAGATGCGCACGAGAAGAGGGAGACGCTCCGGCCAGACTTCACGCACCGCAGTCACTGTCTCCAGAAGGGCACGGGTGCGATTCTCAAAGGAACCGCCATAACCATCCGTGCGCAGGTTGGTCAGGGGCGAAAGGAACTCGTGGAGCAGGTAGCCGTGCGCGGCATGGATCTCCACCACACGCGCCCCGGATTCGAGGGCACGACGTGCCGCATCGGCATAGGCCTGTACTACCCGCTGGATGCCGGCGAGATCCAACTCGGTAGGGACGAGACCTTGCGGCTCGAAAGGGACCGCACTGGGGGCATAGATGGGTCTCCATCCGCCTTCCTCTTCTGGGACATATTCGCGTCCCTTCCAAGGCGCAGCGGTACTCGCTTTCCTGCCCGCGTGCGCGAGCTGCATGGCGGGGACGCCACCGTGAGATTCCACGAAGCGGAAGATGCGCTGGAGCATCTCGATGTGCGCATCTTTCCAGATGCCGAGGTCTTGAGGGCTGATGCGCCCCTCAGGCAGCACGGCTGCGGCCTCTGTCATGACGAGAGCAGCCCCACCGACGGCACGACTACCCAAGTGCACGAGATGCCAGTCATTAGCGAAGCCGTCCTCACTGGAGTACTGGCACATCGGGGACACGCCGATGCGATTGCGAAAGGTGACGTCACGAAGCTTGAGCGTAGAAAAGAGGTCGGAGGCCATGGGACGGCGGATGAGAGTCTGAAAGGATTGGAGGCGTGCGTGTAACACAGGGGTACGCCCGATGGGAGGCACCGGTCGTATCTACTCATACCTTTCGAACCCCTTGCCCGCCGGCGCACGCCGTGCGCCACTACAGATGCCTCTCTTTTCTGTTCTCGATCTGTGTCCCATCATCCAAGGCGGTGATGCGGCATCTTCCTTCCGCAATACTTTGGACCTCGCACAGCATGCGGAGCGCTGGGGATATCACCGGTATTGGCTGGCGGAGCATCATAACATTCCCGGGGTGGCCAGCTCGGCGACTTCGGTCATCATCGGACATGTCGCGGGTGGCACCTCGACCATTCGAGTGGGTTCGGGTGGCATCATGCTGCCGAATCATGCGCCGCTGGTGATAGCGGAACAATTCGGCACCCTGGCGTCCCTGTATCCGGGGCGCATCGACTTGGGATTGGGCCGTGCCCCGGGTGGGGACCAGCTCACCGCGGCGGCGCTGCGTCGAGGGCTGGGCAGCAATGGCGACACCTTTCCGCAGGACTTGATGGAACTACAGTCGTACTTCAAGCCTGCGGCCTCACATCGCACGGTGAAGGCTATTCCCGGCACGGGGCTGAATGTTCCCATCTACCTGCTGGGCTCCAGTGACTTCAGCGCGCGTCTCGCCGCAGCATTGGGCCTACCCTTTGCCTTCGCTTCGCATTTCGCGCCGGGATATCTCGGTGAGGCACTGAAGTTGTACCGTCGCGAGTTCCAGCCTTCAGCGGAGTGTGAAAAGCCGCATGTGATGATCGGGCTCAACGTCTTCGCGGCCGATACAGATGAAGAGGCCCGCTACCTGCACACTTCTGTCCAGCAGGCATTTCTGAATTTGATCCGTGGTGTTCCAAATGAGATGCCGCCACCTGTGGAAAGCATGCAGGGAAGGTGGAGTACAGCGGAGGAACTGCACGTGCGCCGCATGATGCGCTGCACGGCTGTTGGCTCGCCGACCACGGTGAAGAGGCAGATTGAGGGGTTCCTGGAAGAAACCGGTGCGGATGAAATTGTAGCCACAGCGCAGATCTACGATCATGCGGCACGACTGCGCTCCTTTGAGCTGGCAGCGCAGGTGTTCCGCGAAATCAATTCCGGTACGAGAGCCAGCGGGGAATGGAGCGACTCCGCACCCATGCCAGTTGGGCTCGGCATGCCATAAGGATTTGCAAATTGTGGGGGCTCAGCGCCAGGGCGCAGACTCGGGGCTTTTCATAAATTCGGCAAAGTCGGGGTCTGTGAGGTTGAGTTTCACACCGCCCTGCTCCTGAAGAAAACGCACGCTGGCTGCCGTGGCCTGGTGGTCCCTGGTTACAAGCAAAACTTCCAGGGCTCTGAGGTGGATGGAACTGGAATCCGGCTCCAGGGCGAGGGCCTCGTGAATCGTGGCCCGAGCGGCGTCATGGGCGCCTTTGTCCAGTTGCAGCGTGCCTTTGACCGTGAGCAACGCTGCATCTTCGCCCGTGGCGGCCATGAACAAGTCAAGGCATTCAAGGGCTTTGTCATAGTTCTTCTCGATGGCATACACGTCCATCAGCAGGAACTGGAAGTTGGGTGACCTGTTCGTTTTGGCAGCCTCCAAGAGGGCGTCCTTGTAGCCTTCTAGATCCTGAAGTTGCTTCAGCGCATCTAGTCGAAAGGAAATGGCCATAAGGCTGTTTTTCATCTCCGGAGACAGTTGATGATAGGCGTCGATGATTCCCTTGAAGTCCTTGTTCTGGAAATGGCGTGTCATCAGGGAGAGTTGCTTGATGTCATCCAGTGCCATGCTCGAGGAGTGGCCTGCTGGATTTCCAGCAACCTGCTTGTCCAGCTCCGTCAGTGCGGGGAGAATTACCTGCCGCATCTGATCTGAGAAGCTGCCGCCGGTCGCTTGATTGTAATAGTCGATGATTCCGAGCCTGCCGCTTGGACGCCTTGCCACATGGAGATCCAGAAAAAGGATGCCGCTATCTGACAGAAACCTGAACCGCAGGTTCACCTTCCCATCGTGCAGGGCAAGGCCCTTGTACTTGGCCTCTTGCTCCGACCAGTTCTGGGCGATGTAGCCCACTTTGTTGGGCATGCCTCTTTCCAGCATCTGCTTGAGAAAGTCGTAGTGCAGGCCGGAGATATGCATGCTCGCCATGACCTGTTCCACAATCTCAAGTTCATGGAACGCGGCCTTGATGCCGGGGATGTTCTTGGCCAGAAGATCTGCTTCCAATTGCCTGCCAAAGGCATCGAGGTCGTCGCGCTCGCCTTGGGGTACATCCGTGAGCTTGGTGGGCTTTGGTGGGACGGTGATGGCGCCTGCAACTTGGGATGACGCTGATTCTTTGTCCTTGGAGCAGGAGGGCAGGACAATGAAGCCAGCTGCCACCAGGATTGCGGATGCGCAGAGCGAGAACCTCATGAAAACGGAATGCTGGAATCGAGGGCGTGAATGCCAGGGAACGAAAGAGCAAGAGAGGAGCACTTGTGTGCCGAGATGCAAGATTGGCCTGTCTGCCGGGTATTCTCGCCATGAGCACACCCACCCGCCGTGACTTCCTCCACGCGACCGCGCTCGCATCCACTGCCTTGGCCATGCCTTCACTGTATGCCCAGGGAGCCAGCAATCGCATCCGCCTCGGCATCATTGGACCGGGCGGCATGGGTACGAATCACCTCAAGAATCTGGTCCGCAACCCGGAGGTGGAAATCACGTGGGTGTGTGATGTGGATGCGAAGCGCTTGGAGGCTGCAACCAAGCTCGCGCAGGGAGACGCAGCAAAACCACCGCGCACGACGGCGGACATGCGGAAGGTGCTGGAAGACGCCTCGGTGGACGCGGTGCTTATCGCGACACCCGATCACTGGCATGCACCGGCGACCATCCTGGCGCTGAACGCAGGCAAGCATGTGTATGTGGAGAAGCCGTGCTCACACAATCTGCGCGAAGGCAGACTCATGATTGAGGCGGCGCAGAAGGCGAAGAAGGTGGTTCAGGTGGGCACTCAAAGCCGCAGCACGGAACACGTACAGCAGGCGATGGCCAAGCTGCATGGCGGCGCGATTGGCGAAGTGCTTTCCGCCAAGGTGTGGAACAGCCAGTTTCGTCGGAACATCGGTCATGTGAAGCCCTCCGAGCCACCGGCAGAGCTGGACTTCGATACGTGGATTGGACCTGCTCCGAAGGTGCCGTATCAGAGCAACATGCTTCCCGGGGCATGGCGTTGGTTTCATGCGTTTGGCGAGGGGGATATCGGCAATGACGGCGTGCATGATCTCGACTTGGGTCGCTGGGGACTCGGCATGGACACGCATCCCACGCGTATCGCCGCGCTGGGTGGAAAGTACTTCCATGATGACGATCAGCAGTGGCCGGACACGCAGTCGGTGCTCTTTGAGTATGACCTCGGTGGTGGGAAGAAGCGGCTGCTCTCCTTTGAACAGCGTCTGTGGAGTGACTACCACCAGGAAGGATTTGAGAACGGCGATGCCTTCTACGGAACGAATGGCTACATGATCCTGGGCAAGAACGGCGGCTGGAAGATCTACGACAAGAAGGATAAGCTGCGTGAGGAGGCCAAGGGCTCGCCCGACCTGCTGGCGCATCATCGCAACTTCATCGAGTGCATCCGCAGTGGGGCGGTGCCTGCAGCGGACATCCAGGAAGGGCACCTCTCCGCGAGTCTTTGCCACCTCGCGAACATTGCGACTCGCACGGGGAAGATGATTGAGTTCGACCCGAAGGCGGAACGCATCACGAATGATGCGGAGGCGAACAAGATGCTGGCGCGTGAGTACCGCAACCACTGGGGCACGCCGGTGGGGTGAGCCCTTACGTCGGATCGAACTGCGGAATCTTCATCGATTCGCCGCCCTTGAGTGCAGACTGATGCGCCACGATGCCCGGTGCGGTATAGGCGATGGCTTCATACAGGTCCACTGCCGGTTTGCGCTGCTTCACGAGCGCATCAATGAACTCGTGCGTGATGAAGCAGTGCGAGCCCTCGTGGCCGCTGTTGTGGCGCATCGGTTCCGGAAGCATGTCGGTCTTCCACCAGTGCACCTCGTCGTATTTCTCCATGACCTGGGCGCTGCGGACGAATCCGCCGGAGTCTTTCTCGGTCTTTGCCTGGGTGCGCACGGTGCAGGCGGGGGCCCCATTGGGCCCGTTGTAGTAGAAGCTCATCTTGTCGCCGTAGAAGCGGGCACGCTCGCCGCCGGTCTGTGCCCCGCGCCACCAGATGGCGACGCGCATCGAATTGCCCCGGTTGGTCTTGAACATGGCGGTTTCGTTCCAGAAGGGATTCTTGTAGATGTTGTCCTTCAGGATGGGGTGGTCGTCTCCCCAGCCATGACAGGTAACCTCGGTGAGGCGCTCGCCGGTAACACTGATCAAATGCGAGGTGCAGTGCGTGGGATACTGCATGGGCGCGATGCCGTGGCGCCAGGTGCGTGAGCCGTCCTTGTTGAAATAGAGCTCCTCCAGACCGGGATGGTGATACTCGGACTCGGTGTAGTAGAGGTTCCCGAAGGCGCCCTCCTGGTGGAACTTGCGCGCCGAGATGGTGAGCTGCTGCCAGTGGCTGGTCTCCGCCATCATGTAAGTGAGTCCGGTCTTCTTCACGGCATCAGTGAGCTGCTGGCACTCATCCAGGGTCATGGCTACCGGCACGGCGCAGAGCACGTGCTTGCCCGCTGCCAGGCAGAGCAGGGTGTGGCGCACGTGATCCGGCACGGGTGTGAAGAGTGCGACCGCTTCCACCTTGGGGTCCTTCACGAGTTCCTCGAGCGAGTCGTAGGCTTTCTCGCACTTGTAGGTCTTTTGCAGGGCGGCGCGTCTGTCTGGTATGAGGTCGCTTACGGCTTCCACGATGCAGTCGGGATGTTCGTGAAACTGGAAGCTCAGGCCAAAGCGCCCACCGACAATGCCCACGCGGATTTTCTTCGTCGGGGCCTGGGCTCCAACCCAACCCGGGATGGCGAGCAGTCCCCCAGCCGCGGCGACGGCACTCCTGCTCACGAAATCACGCCGAGTCAGACCGTCGGAAATCTTCATGGGAATGGTAGGGGAGGCAGGGGTAGTCGTCGGATCCATCAGAGAAGGGGTGTGAGGAGTGCGTATGGGGTGCATGACGGCGAAAAACTAGCCAGATGGGCCGTTTCAGAGAATGGACGACACCGTCTCAAACCCTGTACTTTTCCGACTATGAGTTATTTGCCCTACCACCATGACTGGCCGCTGGCCATGGAGGCTCGTATCGGCCTGCGGGTGCATTGGTTCGGCCGCTATGCAGGCTTTCCGGAGTGGTCGGTCGAGAAGTCGCGGCTCATGGGGGACATGCTCTGCTTCTTCTACGTGGAGTCGGAGAGCTGCTGGGTGGTGATCAACGGCGTGCGCATGGTCCTACAGGCGGGAGATCTCCTGGTGGTGCGCGGTGGGGATGAGTTCGCCTATGGCCATGACCCGAAGCGGCCTCATGTGAGTCTCGCGGTCTCTCTGGCGGTGGAGTACGGCGGTGTGGTCAATGAGCTTCTGCATCGCGACTTCAAGCGCCGCTATTCACTGAAGGAACCGCAGGCGTTTGTGATGGAATTTGAAAAGGTGCTCACCGTGCTGGGAAGCGAGGGGCCATACCGTGACCTGGCCATCACGGGTGCCATCCTGCAGTGGCTGACGTTCGTCCTGCAGAGCCTGCGTCCACCCATGGCGCGAACGAATCTTGAAGCGCGCACGGTAGTGGATCGCATCCTGGCTGCCGAGGCGTGGGCCATGAACCGGCTGAAGGAGGACATCACCATCATCGCCTGGTCGCGTGCGGTATCGCTGAATCCGGATTACTTCGCCCGCATCTTCAAGCGCGAGACGGGCAAGCGGCCCATGGCCTGGCTCAATGAACGCCGCCTGCAGATGGCGGTGCAGCTCCTGGGGAATACCCGCAAGACCATCGCGGAGGTCGCAGAGGCCTGTGGGTTCAACTGCCCCTTCTACCTCTCGCGCATCTTCAAGAAACAGTTCGGAGTCGCGCCCCAGAGCTATCGGCAGAATCATCTGCAACCCTGCGCATGAGACTCACCTCAGGTGATGGCCATCGAAAGGCGTGAAACCCCTTGCCACGAAACGTATCCTCATCGTTGAAAAGTCTTGTGGCAGAGGATTCTGACACCGCCCTTTACGAACAGGTGGCCCGGAGTGTGGAGCAGATGATCCACTCCGGCACTCTGCGTGCCGGGGACAAGGTGCCTTCCGTGCGTCGCGCGAGCGAGCAGCATGGCGTGAGTGTCACCACCGTGGTGCAGGCCTACCTGTTGCTGGAGGACCGTGGACTGATTGAAGCACGGCCAAAGTCCGGCTTCTACGTGCGGGCGCAGATGCATCACCCCGTGCCGGCACCGGAAATTTCCCGTCCACCCAGCGCGGTCACGGCCGTGACGGTGGGGGGATTGCAGTCGCGTCTGTTCCAGGCCACAGGGATGCCGGGGGTCATCTCCTTTGGCAATGCCGCGCCTGCGCCGGAACTCCTGCCTACGGAGAAGCTCAACCGAGCGCTCGCTTCGGTAGCACGTCGTGCCGGTAAACGGGGCGTGAGCTACAACATGCCCCCAGGCACCAGCTCGCTGCGGCGGGAGATTGCACGCCGTATGTTCGACGCGGGCAGCCAGCTTTCGCCGAATGACCTCATCACGACCTCCGGTGGCACGGAGGCGCTGATTCTCTGCCTGCGTGCGGTCACCAGCCCGGGCGATATCGTGGCGGTGGAGTCGCCCACGTACTTCGGCGTGCTGCACGTCATCGAGGAACTGAAGCTGCGTGCCATCGAGATCCCCATGCACCCGGACACCGGGATGGACCTGGATGCCCTGGAGCAGGTGCTGCAGCGGCAGAAGGTCGCGGCGTGTGTCTCCGTGCCGAACTTCAGCAATCCCCTCGGTTCACTCATGCCGGATGAGAACAAGGAGCGCCTCGTGCGCATGCTCGGCGAGCGCAACGTGCCGCTCATCGAGGACGACATCTTCGGCGAGCTCTACTACGGCGCGCACCGGCCTCGCGTGGCGCAGGCCTACGATGAGCACCAGAATGTGCTGCTGTACGGCTCCTTCTCCAAGACACTAGCTCCCGGCTACCGGGTGGGCTGGGTCGCTCCGGGGAAGTACCTGCAGAAGGTGCAATCGCTTAAGCTCATCAGCACCCTGGCCACGGCCACCCTGCCGGAGCTGGCCATCGCCGAGTTCCTTGCGACCGGCGGGTATGACCACTACCTGCGCACGGCCCGCCGCACCTACGAGGGGCTGGTGGAGCGCGTGAGCAACACCATCGCCGCCCACTTTCCCCAGCCGGTGAAGATGACCCAGCCGAAGGGAGGGTTCCTCCTATGGGTGGAACTGCCTCCCACCGTGGATGCGCTCAAGCTCGATGACCTCGCCTTGGAGGAGAAGATCAGCATCGCCCCCGGCCCCATGTTCTCGGCCAAGCAGGGCTTCCGGAACTTCATCCGCATCTCCTGCGCGAATGCGTGGAGTCCGAAGATTGAGAAGGCGCTGATACGGCTCGGGGCGCTGGTGAAGAGGCTTATGTAGGGGTGGTGTGGCATCTCCCTTGTCGTGGCAAAGTCGGCGTGGCACCGAGCGATCAGTCGATTGCCGTCTAGAGCATTTTCTATTTAATTTGTCGCATATTGAGGAGGATGGTAGAGTGTAGCTCATGAAGAGCTTCAGTCTGGATCTGCGCAAGCGACTGGT
>NZ_QNRR01000025.1 GCF_003315205.1 Roseimicrobium gellanilyticum
ACCAGTCGCTTGCGCAGATCCAGACTGAAGCTCTTCATGAGCTACACTCTACCATCCTCCTCAATATGCGACAAATTAAATAGAAAATGCTCTAGCTGCGTACCGCAGGCGGGCGTCGGCGCTGCGATGGAGATGCTGCGTGATTTTGAGCTTCCCTTGCGGTGCCGGGTTACCTCCATCGGGATAGTCGAGCTTCGTCCTGTGAGGCTCCTGCATGAATGCATGCTGCGCTGACTTGGACTCGAACGTCACTCCAGCACTTCCCCAAGGACCGTGCCTTCCACATTCGGGATCTCCAGCTTCAGCAACTTCGCGATGGTGGGAGCGACATCGAGATTCGCCATGCGAGGGATGACCACACCGCGTTTGATGCCGGCTCCGGAGGCGATGAAAATGCCATCGAGCTCAGGGTCGCTATTCAGGTAGCCGTGGGTGCCGCCGTAGTTCGTGGTCGGACCGGTCGTGTCCTCCCCTGCTGCAGAGGCATTGAAAGCATAGCCAGCCTTGGGGTAAAGGATGAGATCACCCATCCCTTGATTCTCTGAGGGGAGTGGCATGCCCAGCGTAGGACCTTCGGTGCCATCGATGACCTTGTCGATGCCTTCGGCAGTGGCGAAGAGTTCCTTCAGTTTGGGAAGGAGCTCTGCTTTGCGGGCCGGATCCGTGACGTACACGAAGCACATGCCACCTTGCGTCATGGCGGCGGCTTCGCAGGTGGTGATTTTTGGTCCGAGCGCGGTGAGGTGCCCCGCCTTCTTCAGCACCACATTGGGGTAGATGTACTTGTTCACTTTCTTGAACCCGTGATCCGTGCTGATGACGAAGGTGGTCTTGTCGCGGAGACCGCTTTCATCAACGGCTTTCACGAGATCTCCAATGAGCCGGTCCGCATAGGCCAGCGCGGTGTAGCCCGCATGGGAGGCAGGTCCATAGACATGATGGGAGAGGTCCGTGTTGAGCACGTGGAACATCAACAGGTTCGGCTGGTGTTTCTTGAAGACGTAACAGGCTGCGTTCGTCCACATGGTGTCGATCCAGGCGATGTTCTTCCGCTGAGGACCGAGTTGCATCCAGCTGATTTGTTCGGGCGTGATGGCGCCTGCGGCGATCATCTCCTGCTCCAGCTTACCCTCGGGCGTTGGCAGTTCGGGAAAGCTCCAGTGGATGGTCTTGGCTTTCGTCACCGCAACCCAGTCCACCTCGGCGGTGGTGAGTCCCTTTTCATACGCAAGATCATACAAGGTCGGCGCAAAGACCATGTCTGTCTTGTCTGCCCACTGCTCGATCTTCGGCGGCTTGTCTGGTCCCTGACGCACCAGCAATCCATTGAAAAGCACGCCATGTTTGCGCGGGTTCACCCCGGTAACGAGCGTGGTGTGATTGATCCAGGTGATGGACGGATTGGAAACCGTCATCGCCTCCGCCTGCGCTCCTTCTGCAGCCAGCTTGCGAAGATTGGGCACGGGAAGCGCGGGCTCTTTCCAGATCCACGCCGGGAATCCGTCGATGCTGATCAAGATGACGTGGCGGTCCTTGGGCTCAAGTTGCGCCGAGGCAGGAGCGAGAAGGGCAGCGGCTGTAATCAGGGAGAGAAAGGAACGGCGCAGCATGGGATGTGATGAAGTAATGGGCAGAAACCAACGGCCCTGCACCGGGGATTCTTCCAGTGCTCAGCGTTCACTTGCTCATGCGTAGCGGTCCACCGGGACGTGCCTCCGTGAGCTTCCCATCGCGAATCACCGGCACACCATCTACGAGCACATCCGTGAATCCTTCCGCGTGATGATGAGGATCTTCATAAGTGGCGATGTCCTTCACCTTCTCAGGATCGAGGATGACGAGGTCTGCCCAAGCGCCCGGACGAATCACACCGCGATCCTCCAGTCGGAACGTCTGCGCGGGAAGTGAGGTCATCTTGCGGATGGCTTCCTCCAGCGACACGAGTTTCAACTCCTGCACGTAGCGATGCAGAACACGGGCGTTGTTTCCGTAGCTGCGCGGGTGCGGCATGTCCTCGCCCAGCTTGCGCGGGTTTCCATCGCTGGCGAACATGGTGAGGGGATGTTTGAGGAAGGCTGCGAGATCGTCCTCATGCATGCCGTGATACACGGCGGTGCCACCACCTTCGCGCTCGATCTCGAGGATGAGTTCGATCTGATCTTCCAACGAATCTGAGCCGCGCTTGATCCGGGTGGCTTCGGGAATGGTCTTGCCATTGAGCGAAGGATCCGCGGGATAGCGCGCGATCACGGCATAGCTGTAGTCGGTGCGGCCGAGGCGTTCGCGAGACTCCTGCATGCCTTTGAGGATTTTCGCTTTCTCTTCGGGATCCTCGCAGCGCTTGATGAAGTCCTGGCGGGTGCCTTCACGCGCTTCATCGGGAATGAGCTGTCCCAGGCCTGTGCTTGAGGCCGTGTAGACATATTGATCGTGGGTGATGTGCAGTCCTTCCGCCCGTGCCTTTTCCAGCAGCGCAAAGACTTCCGCGGACTTTCCCCAGGCGGTCGGCGCACTGAGCTTCAGGTGGGAGACCTGCGCGCGGATGTTCGCTTCGCGGGCCACCTGCACGAACTCCTCCAGTGCGCCGAAGATCTTCACCGTCTCCGCCCGCATGTGACTCGCGTAGATGCCGCCATGCCCGGCAGCCACCTTGGCGAGTGCGACGATCTCGTCCGTCTTCGCAAACGTGCCCGGCACATAGATAAGCCCTGTGCTCAGTCCCACGGCACCGTCGTCCATGGCCTTTGCCACCATGGCACGCATGGCGTCGAGTTGTTCGGGATTGGGCGCGCGCAGGAAGCTGCCTCCCATGGCTTTTTCGCGGACGCTGCCGTGACCAATGAGCGCCGCCACATGCAGGGTGGGGCTGGCATCTTCCACCTCGTTGAAGAAAGCGCCGATGTCCGTGCGGGACATGCCGCAGTTTCCGGTGATGATCGTGGTCACGCCCATCCTCAGGAAATTCTCTGCCTCCGGAATGCGGGCGATCTTTTCCGAGTGCGTATGCACATCAATGAAGCCCGGCGCGAGCACGCGACCTTGGGCATCGATGGTGACATCCGCCGTACCCTTCACCTCACCGATGACAGCAACGCGTCCTTCCTTCACCGCCACGCTGCCGGAGTAGATCTTTCCCCCGGTGCCATCTGCGATGCGAGCGTTGTGGATGAGGAGGTCGTAGTCCGCGGCGGAGGAGAGCGGTGCGACCAGCGCAGCCAGTGCAAAAGCGAAACAATGCCGGAAGAGGGCCTTGGTCATGGACAGACGAAACGCATCAGGTCCTGCGACTCTGGCACAGTGGATGGCGGCGGGCACGCAAAGATGACGTCTTATTCAGTTGATGAAATCGGTCACTGGCTGGCATCGTAAGCAACATCTCGTCATGACTCCTCGCACCCTCCTCCAACGCTACGCCCGCCCTCTCATGGCTGCCGCCCTTGCCACTGCTGCCGCGCTTCCCTGCGCTGCCACGGAAATCATCGCCCACCGCGGATATTCTGCAAAAGCGCCTGAGAACACTGTGGGGGCTTTCAACCTCGCCTGGGAATCCGGCACGGATGCCTGCGAGCTGGACCTCTACCTGACCAAGGATGGCCAGATCGTGATTCTTCACGACAAGGACACGAAGCGCACCACTGGCGTGTCCAAGGTGGTGGCCGAGTCAACGATGGAGGAATTGATCCAACTCGACGCGGGCTCCTGGAAAGACCCGAAATGGAAGGAGGAAAAGATCCCTGTCCTGCAGCAGTGTCTGGCCACGCTGCCGGAGGGAAACAAGCGCTTCTACCTGGAGATCAAATGCGGCCCTGAGGTGGTGCCCGCCCTCGCTCGCACGCTCGGACCGTGGCAGTCACGCGCGAACCAGCTCGCGGTGATTTCCTTCAATGCTGAGGCTGCAGCCGCCACGAAGAAGGCGCTTCCCTGGATGAAGGTCTATCTGCTCGCCGGAGGCAAGGACAAGGAAAAGAAGCCCCGCACGGATGTGACCCCGTTTATTGAGCAGGCGAAAAAGCTCGGGTTGGATGGTCTCGACCTTGGGCAGGACTGGCCGTGGTCCGAGGCGTTTGTGAAACAGATCCGCGATGCTGGACTCGGCGTGCTCGTGTGGACCGTGAACGATCCGGCCAAGGCGAAGGAACTTGCCGCCATGGGCGTGGAAGGCATCACCACGGATGACCCCGTGCTCATCCGCGAGGCGCTCGCAAAGAAGTGAGCCGCGAAGCGGTAATGGCTGAAAGCAAAAAGTCCGGTGGGAGCCACCGGACTTTTTTTGTTTGGAAGATAGCGGCTGACGAATCGAGCTTAGCCCTTGGCAACGGACTCCACCTTGCCGTGGGAGCTCTGCACCGTGACCTTCTTGCCCACGAGCTTGTCGAGGTCTTCAGCGCCCTTGGTGGAAGGGGTGAGGGTACGGGTGACGTCCTTGCCGTCCACGTCGATGGTGATCTGCTTCTTCTCGGCGTTCACCGCCTTGAGTTTGCCCTTGTCGGTGTCGATCTTGCCGCAGCCAGCAAAGGAGGTGCCCAGAGCGAGGGCAAAAGCGGCGGCGATGGTCAGGATGTATTTCATAAGGCGGAGAGATGGAATTGGACCTGCCGCATGGCGGCATGCCAGCAGCAGACACAAAACGCACGAAAAGGGCAAGACTTATATTCGGGAGCAAAATAATTGCTGATATTCGGGCGGATGGGCCGTTTGAACTCAGCCAACCCGGCATTTCAGCCAGTGCTCATGAATCGCTTTTTCCTTCGCCCGCTCCTTGGACTTTGCTTCGTCCTGCTCGCCACCAAGGCGGCGGCGCATCCCATTCCAGATGTGCCCGTGCGGGCCTCTTTTGAGGACGGAGGGGCCTGCCGCATCCAGGTGGAGGTGGATCCACGCTGCTTCGACCTCGACCCTGAGATCGCGCCGTACCTGCTGAACAGCGCGTTGAAGACCATGCCAGAGGCCGAGCGCGCTGCGCTTCTGGCTCAGGCTGGGGAGTTTCTGAAGCGGACTGCGGACTTTCATTTTGAGCCGTCGGGGGCGTTCACGCCGGAGTTCAAGTTTGAGTTCACTACCCACAATGCCCAGCCGCTCACCAAGGATGACGATCCTGTGGTAATGACCGGCAACTGGAGTGCCACCGTGCCCACCGGCTCGAAAGGTTATCAGATCTACGCCAGGCCTGAGGGTAAACTGAGCGTGCTCTTCTTGAACAGCTTACGCGGTAAGGAGGTGTCCCGCACGATGGTCCTTTTTCCCAAGGAAAAGAGCTTCATGCTGGACCTCATTGGAAACAGCCATGAACTGCCGCCGGAAAAGCCGGCTGGCAGCACCACCAGCGCGGCGGGCAGTGGGGATGATAGAACGGCTGGCGTCACCAGCCTTCTCAAGCAGGGGTTCTTGCAGGTGGTGGCGCGGGGTTATGACTTCATCCTTTTTGTCCTCGCGATGTTCCTTTTGGGCCGGGGATTCAAGGAGCTGTTCCCCCAGCTCGTGGTCTTTGTGGGGGCACATAGTCTGGGTCTCTGGTTGGAGGCGTTGCATGGGGTGCATGTTCCGGCTTCCATCGCGCAGGCAGGAATTGCTGTTGGGGTGATCGTGCTGGCGCTGGCGAATGTGCTCCACTCGCAGTGCACGTGGTGGCGCGTGGCCCTGGTGGCGGTCTTTGGGTTGTTCCCTGGGTTTGTGCTCGCGCACAGTTTTGCGGCGCTGACCCATGGTGCCGCTTCGTTGACGCTGAGCCTCTTGGGATTCCATTTGGGGGTGGAGCTCGGCCTGCTCGCCATCATCGTGGTGGCCTTGCTGGTCACGGCGTGGGCAGGGAATGCCAGGCTGTTCCGCTGGGCCGTGGCCGTCCCGGGATCCGTCGCGGTCGCCGCGGTTGGATTGTGGGCGATAGTGGGCCGGATAGGCTGGCTCAGTCCCTGACCTGATAAAACAAGCGGCTCAAGGTTTGAGCGCGCCCTGTTTGATGAACCACGCTTTGATCAGGCGATACACTTTGTCTGCCTTTTCACCGTGGAGGTTGTGGCCGAAGCCGGGGAAGATGTGGCGTTCATTCGGCACCTTCTGCTGGTCCAGCGCTTCTTTCAGCCGGGCGGAGTTCTCCGGGAGCACCGTGGTGTCCTGATCTCCGTGGAGGATGATGAACGGGGTGCGGATTTTCTTTGCCGCCACCACTGTGGGCGAGGGGAACCCTGTCTGTGTGACCACGCCGCCTGCGGAGATCGCGGCTGCCGCAATCTCATCCGGCACCTCAGCAGCGAGCCCGACGGTGAGGAAGGCACCCATGCTGTTGCCATACACACAGATGCGTTTGGCATCCACTTCCTGCAGGCTGCGCAGAATGGCCAGGCAGGCTTTGGCACGTCGAATGTTCTCCGGGCTCGCACCGAACTGCGAACGGTCGGCACCTGGCTGCGGGCGCGCATGGGTGAGATCCGTGGCGATGCAGACCATGCCCCATTGCACAAACTCCTTCGCCTTCATGCGGCCGAACTGCTCTGCATTGGAACCCAGGCCGTGATTGATCAAGATGGCAGGGAAGGGGCCCTTGCCAGCCGGTTTGATGAGGATGCCAGAGAGCGGCTTGCCATCCGCGAGACAGGTCCAGCGGTCGCCTTCGAGCTTGAAGTCCCTGATAGCTCCAGAGGTGGCGGCAGACGCCTCGGGCTTGGATGTAGGAGGCGGTTGTGTTGCCGGCGTTGGAGCTGGTGTGGATGGAGGCACCCCGGGTGCTGCGGTGCTTTCGTGCTCCTTCTTGGTGAGCGAGCCGTCCCCATTTTTGTCCAGACGGCTGAAGAGCTGCGCAGGGCCGCTGAATTCCTCTTTCGTCACCTTGCCGTCACTATTCTTGTCGTCGCGTCGTGTGATGGCTTCCCAGGGAATGCCTCGGCGTCCGGGAGCGCCCTGCGGTGGCATGGGGCGGCCGGGCCGTTGAGGCGTGGCAGAATCCGCAGGCGCATCGCTTTCCGTCTGCAAGGCGGCTACTTGAGGCCCTGCGCCGGATTTGTTTTTCAGAATGCTGTCGAGGAAGGCGCTTACCATCCCATCAATATTTTCTCCCATGAAACCGGGGCCGCCGTGACCGGCGCCGTGGATGACATGGAAGTGCGTACTCACACCAGCCTGTTTCAGCGCGGCATGCAGGTCCTCGCTTTGATTGAGAGGCACGGTGCGATCCTTGTCACCATGCACGATGAGGAAGGGAGGATCGTCCTTCGTGACGTAGGTGATGGAGTTGGCACGTGCGGCCTTGTCTTTGTTCTCCAGCGGTGCGCCACCCAGCAGCTTGGCTTCAGGTGAAGTCGCTTGCGCATGAGATTCGTACCCGGGTGTGGAGGCGAACTTCACAAAATCCGTGGGACCGTAGAAATCACACACCGCCTGCACGCGGCTGGAGACATTCAGATTTGCGCCCACGTCGAACTCCTTCACATCTCCCGTGGTGCCCAGCAGGGCCACGAGATGGCCACCAGCGGAACTGCCCCACACGCCAAAGCGCTCCGGATCCAGACCGTACTCTTTCGCATGCGCCCGCAGCCAGCGCACCGCAGCTTTGCAATCTTCAATCTGCGCAGGGAACGTGGCGTGGCTGCTGAGCCGGTAGTTGATGCTCGCCACCGCGTAGCCACGTTCGGTGTATCCCTGGCGTAGTGGCGGGCAGCCATCCTTGCTTCCATTCTGCCAGCCACCGCCGTGTACCCAGATGATGAGTGGCAGAGGGCCAGACGCCTTCTCCGGGACATAGAGGTCCAGCTTGTGCCGCTCGTGGCCATTGTCCACGTAGGTGATGTCACGATGCTCCTTCACTTCCGCAGGTACTGGCGCAGGAGGAGGACCTGATTGGGCGTAGGTGGGGGAAGCGGCGTTCACGGTGGCGAACGCAAGGAGCGTGAACGCTGATGACCGGAGGCGGGAAACGACGCGGTTCATGACAGGTGGCGATGGGTTGATGATTGCGACTTGCTGTTAACGAATGGAGAAACAAATCAGGCGGCTTTCCTGGCCCGCCGTGGAGTACGGACCGGTGTTGATTTCACCGTCTTTGTGTTGCGGACACGGTCGAGGTTGCCAATCACCACGGAGAGCAACCGCCGCAGCTCCATGGCCTCGGCGTGGCTCAGGCCTTCCTCCAAAGTGCGCACGGACTGTTCATGGCGGCACCGCAGACCGTTCTCCAGCTTGAGGCCAAACTTGGTGAGCCGCAGCTTCATGGCCCGCCCATCTTCAGCACATGGCCGGCGCTCGATCACACCATCTCGCTCCAGTCCATCCAGCAGGCCCGTGACGGTCGGCTTCGGCATGCCAAGGCGCATGGCCAAATCCGTGGCCGTGCAGCCCTCATTCTCCAGCAGGGCAAAGTATACACTGCCCGCACCAGGCCGGAAGTGGGGCAGTTCCCCTGCATCCTCGCCCCGCAGCCGATCCACCAGCGCCACAAACCCATGGTACATCCGTGCCAGATGGATGGGCAGACTCTCGAGGATGGCCTCGTGCTCCCTGGATTCAGCCACTCCCTGGGTGGACGAGCTAAATTGGTTCGACATCGAACTACTTGAACCGTGATGATTCGTTCCGGTTTCGAAAAAAGTTCGCAGCAACCAGACAAACCCCGGCCCCTCATGCGTCTTGGCAATCAAACCCGACTGCCGCATCATTCTTGTGACGACTGCCATGACTGACCACGAACTGGAGCGCCTCTATGACTCCCATGCCGGAGGCTTGTTCCATTATCTGGTCACCTTTACCAGGACCGAGGCGGATGCGCGGGACCTGCTGCAGGAGCTTTTCATCAAGCTGGCACGCGGTGCCGCAAAGGAGGGGGTGCAGAGCGAGAAGGCCTGGCTGTATCGCCTTGCCCACAATCTCGCGGTGGACTGGCTGAGGCGGCGGAAGGTGCGCTGGGACGCGGAGGAGAAGCTGCTCCAGGAAATGGAATCAGGGCATCACCCCGTCACGGATCCTGATTCCGTGATACTGGCGAACCATTTCGCGGAAGCCATGAAGTCCCTGCCGGATGAGCAGCGCGTGGTCATGCAACTCAAACTCTGGGAGGGCATGACCTTTGAAGAAATTGCGGAGGCACAGGGCATTCCGCTGAATACGGCCGCGAGTCGCTACCGCTACGGACTGGAGAAACTGCGGATCGTGCTGCGTCCGCTCTACGAGGAACTGACATGAACGACGACGCTTTTGAGAAGAAACTCGAGTCGCTGGCAGGAGCTCTGCCGCGGCCCGACCCTACACCGCAATGGAAGGCGGACATCCTGGCCCGTGCCCGGCGTGAAGCGAATGCCGATGTCGGTTCGGCCACGACGACGTCCGCACCTGCCCACCGCCGCCTGCCCCCGCGCTGGCTCATGACGGTGTGGTGCGCCGCGTGGGCGGTGATTGCCCTCCTGCACTTCAGCACGCCTGCGGACACGACGTCCTACCAGAGTACCCAGCTCGTGGAAACGAAGCGAGCCGTGGAACCTCGATCAAGCACGGACGCCACCGATGCCTCATCCCTTACCCTGCTCGCCTTTCACCGTGAACTGAGCAGCGGCGCCACCACTACCCGATTTGACATCCCATGATTGCCTTTCTCAAACGCTGCTGGCAGCGACGCTGGATTCGCGGCCTGGCCTGGACCGCCATCACCCTGGTGACTTTGCTCACGCTCTTCACCGCGTGGGTGAACTGGAAGGGGGCTCACGTGTGGAGTGAAGCCCAGCAACGCCTCCGTGATGAAAGACTCAGTCTCGACTTCCATCAGACCATGCAGGAATCCGTGCCGGAAGCGGAGAACTTTTGCGCGACGCCCCTTCTGCGTGATCTCATGCTGGTGGTGGATGACGATGCCTCCAAAGGGGAACCTGCTGCGAAACGGAAAGCCGTGGAGGCCCTGGGACTGCCGGACGCCAAGAAATCTCCGTCCGGCCTGGAGCGGCCCTCTCTCCAGCGTAAGCCGGATGAGGATGCTGCAAAATACATGGCCGACTGGGCGAAGTGGCTGCGTGACGTGCAGGTGGCCATGCCGGTGACCGATGCGGAGAACCCTGCCCGCGAGGTGCTGGCTGCGCTCTCATACCAGGATGCCGCCGTGGCTGAGATGGCCCGTATGCTGGATCGCCCGCGTGCCCAGTTCCTGCCTTCCCCCAAGGATCGCGAAATTCCCGAGATGTTCTTCTCCCTACAAGTGCCACACTATGGTGCGCTGCAAAAGGCGTCCGGAGGATTGGCACTGCGTGCCCTCGCGGCTGCTGCTTCGGGGGAGGCGGCGAAGGCCCATGAAACAACCCGGATCATGGCGCGGCTGAGCGAGGCCATAGGTCAGGAGCCTTTTCTCATCGGCCTCCTCGTGGGCCGGGCCAATGCCGTGCAGACAACGCATGTCGTGTGGACTCTGTGCCAGACACATGCAGGATCCGCTGAGGACTTCCGCAAGCTGCAGGGGGACTTGGAGCGGTTGGACTTTTACGATGCTGTGCTCCATGCATGGCAGGGAGAACTGGCGGCAGGCGTGAACGCTGTGCTCTATCTCAAGCGCACCCGTGATTCCAGCCTGCTCTCCATCATCAGAACGGAGCCAGGAGAGAGCAGATCCTCAGGTGGTGACTTCATTGTACGGCTCCTTCCCACGGGATGGTTCGACATGAATGCCGCAAATATGGTCCACATGGAACTGGACTACATCATCCGTCCTCTTCGGGATCAGGGATGGCAGGCGGTGATGAATTTACAAGGGGACATGGAACGCGACCTCAAGAATGCCAAGGCCCACTGGTCCACCAATCTTGACAAAATTTTCCCGATGCTGATCATGCCATCAGCGGTCAATGTCACTGGCCTGGTTGTTTACGGGCAATGCCTCGTGAATCAGGCCATCATCGCCTGTGCTCTGGAGCAGTACTACGTGGAGCATCAGTCCTACCCGGAAACTCTTGCAGCACTCAAACAAACCAATGGCAAGGCCCTGCCCGTGGATCCGGCCAGCGAAGCGCCCATGAAGTATCGCAAAACCGAGGATGGACGCTACAAGCTGTGGAGCGTGGGTATCGATCTGGTGGATGACGGCGGCAAAGAGGGAGATAAGGATGCCAAGGGAGATGCCGCCAAGCCCAACAAAGCGGGGTACAAGGGCGACTGGGTGTGGGAGTATGCGGGCGGATAGGCTTGTCCCCAAGAATGCAGCCGGGGCGTAGAACGAAGTTCTTGCAGCCGAGGGCAGGGATGTTCATCGTGGGTGAGAACAAACCCCTTCTTCCCCTATCGCCTCCTTCCTTCAACGTTGCTGGCGCATGCGCTGGATTCGCTTTTTGGTCTGTTCCGGAGCGGGTCTATTGGTTCTGTACGTCGGCCTGACTATCTGGATCAACCATAGCGGTTCCCATGCCTGGAGGTCTGCTCAGGAGAGGCTCGCCCGTGAAGGGGTGGTGCTTGACCTCGCCGCGGTGAAGGTGGCTCCGATTCCTGCTTCAGATAACTTTTGCGACATCCCCCTCCTTGCAGGCATCAACCAATTTGTCGATGGGGATGAGGCTCAAGGGGAGCCCGCAGCGAAGCGGAAGGCTGTAGAAGCGCTTGGGCCGCCACCGTTGGTGGATGGGTTTTCGCGACCATGGATCACCAACAAGAACAATGAAGCTGCACCTTTGGACCTCAAGGAGTGGTCCCGCTGGTTGCGTGATGGTGGTCACCCGATGCCGGTTAACGATCCAAGTAATCCTGCCCGAGAAGTGCTGGCGGCCCTCTCGTACCAGGACAAGGCTGTGGCGGAGATGGCTGCTGCTGCGGACAGACCGATGGCGCGCTTGCAGCCAGACTGGACGAAAGAGCCGCTCCCAGAGCTGCTCGTAACCCGTAGCACGGCGACTCTGACGACGCTACAGAATCTGTCCATGGGACTGACACTGCGGGCGAAGGCAGCGGCTCAAGCAGGCGACGTTGCGCGTGCACACGAGGCCGCCCTCATCCTTGTAAGAGTCACCGAAGCCACGCTGGAGGAGCCTTTTGCATTGGGCCTGCTGGTGGGCATCACCAGCGCCGCTCAATTGTCGAATGTGGTTCGTGAGCTTGCCTACTTTCACTGTGGCAGTGCCGAGGACTTCTCCAGACTGCGCAGAGCCATGGAACGGGTGAATCTCAGGTTGGCCACTGTACAGGCATTCAAGGAGGAGATTGCTGTGTTTGTGAATGCCAGCTTCTACATGGACAAACATCGAATGGAAGCGACCCCATGGCTGGATGACAGGGAACTGAAGTCTGCCCTGCAATGGACAGGATGGCTTATCCCCAAGGGATGGTTTGAATCCAATGCCGCAGCCATTTCGAACATGACGCTGGACTATGTCGTATTACCCGTGCGTGACCGGAGTTGGGCGGATGTGATGGTCTCGCAGCGCCAGATGGAGGACCATCTCATGCGTGCCAGGAAAAAGTGGTGGAGGAACACCGACCAATGGATGGCTTTGCTCGCGATGCCTACGTATACACGAATCGTAGAACGCACGGTCTACGGACAGTGCTTGTGGGACCAAGCTATCATCGCCTGTGCGTTGGAGCAGTACCACAAAGAACATGCTGGTTATCCCGAGCGACTCAGTGATTTGGCGCCGCTCGTGACGAGGGCACTGCCTCTGGATACATTTTCTGCCCGTCCCATGGGGTATCGCACGACTCCTGAAGGACGCTATGTCTTGTGGGGTGTGGGGTTCGACGGTGTCGATGACAATGGCTATCGGCCCAAGGAAAAGGGCGGCAGGAACAGACCCTCCAATCGCGACTATAAAGGCGATTGGGTCTTGGAGTTTGCTGAGCCAGGAGAGGAGGATCCCCAGGACGAGAAGCCAAAACCGCTGAAGCGTTGGCGCGGAAAGAGGCCACCACTCAGTGGCGCGGAACAGTCCACGCCGTCAGGAAGCTAGGTTCCGGAAATGCGCAAAAGGTGCTCGGCGTTAGCGGCAGAACACCGCTCGCTCTTCACGACCCCTGGAAATCTGTCGCGTAGATCTCGTCGCCGTTTTCCGGGACGCCGCCGTCGCGGATGCCCTGCAGGCGCTTGCGACTGCCGCGGGCGGAGCCGGGGCGGTTCGCGAGACGGGAGACGAAGTCTGTGAGGGTGGGGGCGACCACCACGGCTCCCACGGCAAGGAGGGAGAGGGCGGTGATGTTGGAGGAGGTGCGGGACATGCCGCGACCAAACAAGATGCCCAGCGCACAACCGGCGGCCGCCGAGGCGGTGGTCAGCGCGTAGGTGTTCAGGTCGTCCTCACTCCAGTTTGGGGTCCGTGCACTCATGATGATTGTATTACAAACATACGGCGGGAGTGGCGGAAGCGAAAGGCTTTTGTTGAGAGCATGTTCCTTGCACCTGCGTACAGGTCGGGCAAAGACGGTTGCGTCGCCGGGATCGCGGCGGTTAGATTGTCTTTCCTCACATCTTCATGTCCACCTACGCCCTCATTCTCGCCGGCGGGAGCGGCCAGCGCTTCTGGCCGGTCAGCCGCGACCGTTTGCCCAAGCAGCTCCTGCGACTCTTTGATGACAAGTCGATGCTGGAGCACACCATCCACCGGCTGGACGGGCTGGTGCCGCGCGAGAACATCCTCATCCTCACCAACCAACAGCAGCTCGAGGGCGTGCGTGAGGCGTTGCCGGATTTCCCGGCGGAGAACATCATCGCCGAGCCGGTGAAACGTGACACCGCTCCAGCCATCGCCCTCGCGGTGGGGTGGGTGGCCGCGCGGGATCCGCAGGCCACCATGATGGTGTTGCCCAGTGACCACCTCATCAAGGACGTCGCCGCGTTTCAGCGTACCCTGCGCACCGCTTGTGCCGCTGCTGAGGGTAGCAGTGCTTTGGTGACCATCGGGATCAAGCCAAACTGGGCCTGCCCAAGCTATGGCTATGTGGAGCGCGGTGAGCCCTATGTGTCCGCTGAAAATGCGGGCATCCCTGTGTATGAGGTCGTGCGCTTCCGCGAGAAACCGAGTGCGGAACTGGCAGAGCAATTTCTCGCGCAGGGGAACTTCACCTGGAATGCCGGCATGTTCTTCTGGAAGATCGATACGGTGAGGAAGAATCTCGATGCCCATTGTCCCGAGTTGGGCGCCTTTGTGACCGCGCTGGAGCAGTGCACGGACTTCGCCGCCACCGTGGAGCAGCAGTTCCCGACTCTGCCCAAGGTGTCCATCGACTACGCCCTCATGGAGAAAGCGCCCCGCGTGCTGAATGTGGAGGCCGCCTTTGACTGGGACGACGTGGGAAACTGGACCAGCGTGGGCCACTACCTGAGTGCAGACGTGGCTGGCAATCAGCACAACTGCACCGTGAGCGGCATGGACTCCAGCGGGAACCTCGTCTACTCGCAGACCGGCCAGCACATCGCCCTGCTGGGCGTGCACGATCTCATGGTCATCTCCACGGGGGATGCACTGCTGGTGGCGCATCGTTCCCAGGCAGAGTCGCTGAAGAAGCTGGTGGATGGATTGCCCACGGAGTTGCGGTAGAGTAACAGATCAACACTCCAGACATATCGTATGTACGCCGAAGGCGTTCCACAATCCCAGCCCAAGGTCAGCCTGCGAAGCAGGCGCCACCTTGGGTTTGAGTCATCGTTCCTTGAACCCCGAAGGGGTTCCACAGAGATGCTGCCGACCATGTTTGCATTCTCCATGACGCATTGCTTTTGTGGAACGCTTTCAGCGTTCAGCATCTTGGTCGCACCTCCCAAGGTGGCGCCTGCTTCGCAGGCTGACCTTGGGCTGGACGATGTGCAACGCCTTCGGCGTAGGAGTGACGCAGTCAATTCTTAAACAGCCTCAGTCAGCCAGTATTCCGCGAGTCCCCAGCCTCATGAGCCGCGTCCTAGGCATCGATCATGGCACCGTCCGCATCGGACTGGCGCTCAGTGATGAATTGCAGATATTCGCCAATCCCCTGAAGACGCTGGATGCCCATCCGGACGTGGAGGAAGAAATCGCAACCATCGTGCAGCAGAAGCGCGTGGAGGAGGTGGTCATCGGCCTGCCCCTGCGCATGAGCGGCGAGCGTGGCAGCGCTGCCGAGAGGGTGGATCGCTTTGCGGATCGGCTGCGAAAGGCGCTGCCGGATGAAGTGCAGATCCACTTTGTGGACGAGCGTCTCAGCAGCGCCGCCGCCGAGCGCAGTCTCGGTTTCACCGGAAAGAAACTCGACCAGGAGCAGAAGAAGCTCGTGGATCAGGTGGCTGCGGTGGCGATCCTGCAGGACTATCTGAATACCAAAGCGGGCCCGGAGGGCTGGATGTTGCCGGATGAGGAGCACCCATAGCAGGGGCAGGCATCAGAGCCCCTCTATCGACGAGTGGATGATCTCATCCACCGTTGCCTTGGGACGTAGCATGAGGGTGTTCTCCACAGTCTTCTTATCAATGGTGATGCGATAGTGAATCACGAGGTTCTTGCCCTTCTTGTGCAGTTCCACGAGATCAAAGCGATCTAGAAAAGAGGCGATTTCCACGGCTTCATCATCGGTGACGTCTCCTTGCGCGAGTTCCAGCACGGACTGGGTTTGGACCTCGAGATGTTCCCTGGTGGCGGGCCATTGGCCATGGGCGATGTAGTACTCCCCGGCAAGCATGCAGATGCCCATGGTCGCCATCATTTCTGGATCAGAAAAGCCACACGCGTGCTGTGTCTTTGGTGTGCCGGGATGAACACACGAAACCATCGTGCACGCCAGCAAGGCGGCGACTGAGGCAAGCAGGAGGAAAGGTTTCATGAGAAGGTGAGGTGCTTGAAGGAACGTGTGAGTCGCTGGTCTCGCAGTAGGAGACTCCCCTTCTTATGCCGTCAATGCAACAGGGCGGTAACTACATAGATCTTCAACACAGCGTAGCTTTCCCTGCCACAAAGATGGAACGTCAATTCGATTTGCCGACCGCCTTGGCTTCTTGCCAGCGGACGCCATGTTCGTCGAGCAGGACTTTCCGGTTTGGTCCCGACTGAGGCGACCAACCGTGGTGAAGGGCCCATCGAATCATATCGACAGCAAACTGCACCTTTCCGCAGTTGACGTTCCAGTGTGCCTCGATCGTCAGGAAGTAACGGCAGCCTTCGGCTCCCACGGTACCGGGGATTACTCCCCACAACCGGTCACGTGGTTGTAGCAGGAATGTCCTGCCATCTACCACAAGCTTCCTGGTAGTGCGTGATGGCCATGCCATAAGGATGAGCGCTGAGTGATTGGGTGGAGGTTACTCCTCATCAGGAGAAACACAAGCTGCTGGGTTTGAGCTCTTCTGGAATGCTTCGTTGCGATTCTGCCGTAGAGATGCGAACGCGATGGTATTGCCGCCACGCAGACTTTCGGAACACACGCCAGCAAGCACCAAAAATAAGCCTATGCGCCTAAAACTCACCATCGCCTATGACGGCCTCCCCTGGAAGGGCTGGCAGTCACAGGTGGGCGGGACGGCGGTGCAGGATCAGATTGAGGCGGCGTTGAAGGAACTCGCAGGCCATCGGGTGGTCGTGCACGGCTCGGGGCGCACGGATGCGGGAGTGCACGCACGCGCGCAGGTGGCACACATTGAGCCGCCGGAGTCCATGCAACTTGCGCCGGGGGCCTGGGTGCGGGCATTGAACGTGCGCCTGCCCTACAGCATCCGCATCGTGAAGTGCGAGGAAGCAGCGGAGGATTTTCATGCACGCTTCAGCGCCACGGGAAAGGTCTATGAGTACCGCATCTGGCGTGCAGATGTGCATTCACCCTTCGAGACGGGACGCGCCTGGCATCTGTATGGGCCACTGGATATGGTAGCCTTGCGTGCAGGTGCAGAGGCGCTGCGCGGCACGCACAACTTCGCCCGGCTCTCCGCGAATCGTGGTGACATGAGTGATGACGAGCGTCGGGAAAATGCGGAGGGCCTCACGCGCACCATCTCGCGGTTGGAAGTGCACGAGGAGGGCGACGTGCTGCGCCTCGAGTTCGAAGGCGATGGCTTCCTCTACAAGATGGTCCGCCTCATGGTGGGCAGTCTCATCCATGTGGCACGTGGCCGGGAGAGCCTGGAGTGGCTGCGTGGGCTGGTGGAGAATCCTTCAGGAGCGAAGAGCAGCCATTGCGCGCCGGCGGATGGTCTTTACCTGGTTCGCGTGCTGTATTGATTTACGAGAGCAACCACTTCCGTCCGCTCGCCCACACATCCCCCGACGATATGGACGAACGGACGGATCACCCAAATTGGTGCCTTACTTCTTCGCGGCAATCTCCGCGCGGGCCTTGTCCATGACTTCCTTGAGCGTGACCTCGGCGCCATTGCGACGTTTGCTTTCATCGGCGGCTTCCATGAAGGCGTAGATCTCAAGCGTCTCTTCGGCGCTCACGGGCGCCTTGCCGCTGCGGAACATCTCAATCGCGGCGACAAGCAGAGGATCATAGCCGTCGTACTTGCCCACTTCGGCCTCGCCCTTCTCGCCCACAGCCTTGCCGCCGTAGGCATTCTTCTTGTCCTTGCTCTCGCGGAAGATGCCCGTGCGTCCACCTTCCCAGGTGCCGATGACTTCGATCTTGCCGTCCGCGGTGGTGCCTCGCTTCACGCTCTGGCAGCCGGTGCCCATCACGGTGAAGAGGGATTCCACGCCGTGGATGCCGTACCAGAAGAGATCCGGATGCGTGGGCTCGAGGCTCACCGGGCTGAAGGTTTCGGCGGTCTTCACCTTGCCAATGCTGCCGTTGCGCACTTCCTGGGTGCCCTTGCCGTAGCGCAGGGAGGAGGCGGAGAAAATGGGAACGCCTGCTGCCTTGGCTTCATCGAAGATCCGGATGGCATCGGCGAGGGAGGCGGCGATGGGCTTGTCGATGAAGACGGGCTTCTTCGCCTTCAGCACGGGGCGGACCTGTTCCAGATGGGGACGGCCGTCGTTCGTTTCCAGCAGCACCGCATCCACCTTGCTCACGAGGTCGTCGATGGTGTCTACAATCTCCACGCCCATTTCCTGCACCTTCGCGGTGTATTCCGGCACCCGCTTCGTGCTGGATTCGATGTCTGGGCTGCCCTTGGGGTAGGCGGCGATGAGCTTGGCGCCAGCGAGCTTGGCCGCATCTTCCGGCTTCTTGCTGCCCTTGTTGAGCGCCGTGGTGAACGCGATGGCGTGGGACGTATCGAGACCGATGATGCCGACCTTCAGGGGCTTGGGGTCTTCTGCCTGGAGAGGCAGCGTGGCGGCAAGAATGAGCAGGGGTAGATGACGAAACTTCAATTTCATGAGGGTGCGGATAACGCACCGGGTGCCGGAGGTTGATCACAACGCGCAACACATGAGCAGAACAGGTCACTTTTGGATCATTTGAACCAGGCTTCGACCTTCGGGCATCTTCAGATAGGTCTCGACGACACTCCCTTTTTGAGATGCACTGGAGTCCAGCCATGAGGATGTGTTGGAACTGGATGCCCTGCGCCGTTGCCATGACGGTGGTCGGTTGCACGACCCCGAAGTTCACTGACTACGAAAGGTTGCAGCTTCCCTCAAAGGCGGGTTCTGAAAAGCAGAGCGTGGTATTCTCAAACTTCTCTGCCAATCCGTTGGTCCAAAACGGGCAGGCGTACGAGCAAGTGAGGTTGAAGCTGCCGGAAGGGGTGAAGACCATGACTGTCCCCACGGGAACGGTGGTGGCGCCGTCAGAACGCGACGAGGTGGTCATTTACCTCAAGAAGAGCCTGGGCTGGATGGGCCATCCCGATGGGCCGGTTTCCATCCTGACCGAGAAGAAGGGCATGGGCGCAGGCGTTCTCGTTCACAGGACGACACTTCGGTTCACGTTGTTCGGAGGTTCGTCGTCGTTCGAGGGAGGCAGCAGTGTTTCCGCCGTGGTACTTGTGCCGCCATCCGTGCGGGTAAAGACGTATGAGAAACGTCCCTTCGACGACGAAGCAGAGTACCAGGCGCAAGGCTGGTACACGCTGTCCACGGTGCCTGATGCAGACAAGACGTTTCTCAAGTACACACGGAAGCCTTGAGGGAGAGGGAAGTTCCGGTGTTTGAAAGATGGCGGACGTTTCTTTCCGCCTGCCGGTCTCAGCGCTTTCGAGCTTCCATGATCTCGCGTGCCTGGGCCTGCACTTCGGCATCCATTTCAGCTTCTCGGCTCGTGAGCTCGTTGAATCTTTCCTGCCCCAGCAAGATGACGAGTTCCATCTCGGCGAGTTCTCTCTCCAGCTTTTGTTCTTTGAGGAAGGTTGAGGTGTATGACGGACCTTCCTTCATGTGATGCAGTTTTTTTTCCAGGAGCCTTGCCTCTCGGTCCCTGATGATGGTCAGCGTCTTGGTGACGGTTGTTTCATCCAGATTCCAGGAGGAGAACAATTGGCGATAGCCTGCGTCGCGCATCTGCATGTGCGAGTCCATCAGCTGCACTTGCCGTTCGCGTGTCATCCGTGAGGCAACTTCTGCCATTCCCGCGCGTGCCTTGCGCAGGAGTTCGTCGGATTGTTCCCGACTCTGAGGCCTGTCGACGGCGGGCGCGTCGCTGCTCACTCCAGCAGAGGTGTGGAGGCCGGACTTCTCCGGCATGCTACTGCCACTGGGAGCATTCGCGGGCGCAGAGGTGTGCTTGAGCCCTGACTGTCCAGGCTCCTGCGGAGTTCTGAGGAGAAATGCCGCCAGTCCGAGCAACGAGAGCAGGGCTGCAGTCCAAGCGATTGGTTTCATGGGCGAGGCCTTGAATTGTTTTGGAGTGACAAGGAAAAATCAATTCGGAATTTCTGGGGTTTCTGCGTTTGAATCTCGGGTTGAAGGTGTCGTTCCGGGTGGAATGTGCCGACAAGCGGCGAGGTTTTTCCTTGTGATAGTGAAAGATTGCCGCTCTCCGGATGGTAGCTGGAACTGAACCACATCAATAATCCATGAATACATCCGTGATTCTTGAGAGACAGGGTGCTTCGAGCGTGTCCCTTCACCCCGCTAAATGGACGATGAAGGCATGCAGCAAATGCGGAGGCAGCGGAAAGGTCGACTGCCTTCATTGCTACGGCTCAGGCAACGGCTATGACAAGAACGGCAAGTGCAACTACTGCCACGGCAGTGGCAGACAAACCTGCTATGAGTGCGACGGTTCGGGCCGAGAGTAGGAAGTGGGTGAGAGGCCGGGTGGCGACATGGTGCGATTAACATGAGTAGAATCGGTCACTTTTGAACCACTTGGTTCTAAAGCGCGCTCTCGCGGATTGGTGATTCATTGTATAAGTCCTTCAAAAAGAGCCGGAAAAGGGCGTGATCGCCATCTCTTTTGCAGCGCGAATTGGGCGATGTAATATCCGAATGAAGCTCCGTCCTTCCTGTGGTCCTGATAGAGAAAGTTCACTCAGGCGTAGTTTTTGCAGCACTTCGTTTGTTGTGATGCACTTCCGCCCAGCCAGATACGCCGCTTCTGCTTCCCTTGTTTTGATCACGATGGGTGGCGCATCGGCCTTCGGCGCCGCGAAGGCACCCACCGGTCCGGTCACTTTTGAAAAGGATGTACGCCCCATCCTGAAAGCCCACTGCTTCCACTGCCACGGTGAAGAAGGAGAGATGAAAGGTGGCCTGGATGTGCGACTGGCGCGGTTCCTGGCGAAGGGTGGCAAGTCCGGTCCGGCAATTGTCGCGGGGCAGCCCGCTACGAGCCATATCCTGGAAGTCCTGAAGAACGGCGACATGCCCAAGGGCAAACCACCGCTCAAGGCATCTGAGATTGCCGCGATTGAAAAGTGGATTGCCGCTGGTGCACCGACGGCGCGTCCGGAGCCGGAGAAGCTCGGACCGGAACATGCCTTCACCGATGAAGAGCGTGCTTGGTGGGCGTTCCAGCCGATTCAGCGACCCAAGGTTCCGGCAGTCAAGGGTCAAGGATCCACGCTCCATGGGGACAATGCGATCGATGCGTTCCTGAAAGTGAAGCTGGACAAGGCTGGGCTCGCGTTTTCTTCGGAGGCAGATAGGGCCACTTTGATTCGTCGCGCCACATACGATCTTACGGGCCTGCCGCCATCGCCGGAGGAAGTGGATGCGTTTGTAAATGACTCTTCGCCGCAAGCTTGGGAGAAGGTGATCGAGCGCCTTCTGTCCTCCCCGCATTATGGTGAGCGCTGGGGCCGTCATTGGCTGGACGTTGCGGGCTACGCGGACTCGGATGGATACACCGAGAAGGATACGGAGCGTCCGTGGGCATGGAAGTACCGCGACTACGTCATCGCCGCGTTCAATGAGGACAAGCCCTTCGACCAGTTCATTCAGGAGCAGCTCGCTGGTGATGAGATGGTGAAGCAACCGTACCGGAATCTGGATGCCGGTGCGATCGAGAAGCTGGCTGCGACTGGATTCCTACGCATGGCGCCAGATGGCACGGGCACGATGAACGATCGCACCTCGCAGAATGCGACCATTGCGGACACGATCAAGATTGTCGGCACTTCGCTGTACGGCATGACTATTGCCTGCGCCCAGTGCCACGACCATCGCTATGACCCCATCTCGCAGGCGGATTACTACCGCCTTCGCGCCGTGTTTGAGCCGGGATTTGATACGAACACCTGGAGGAATCCCGCGGGCAGACTGGTATCCCTGCTCACGGATGCCGAGCGCGCGGATTCGGCGAAGATTGAAGCCGAGGCCAAGAAGCTCGATGAGGCACGGTTGAAGAAGCAGGAGGAATTCATCACCGAGGTGCTGGAGAAGGAACTGCTCAAGGCGGATGAGGGCATTCGCGATGCCTTGCGCACGGCTTACAGGACGGTGGTGAAGGAGCGGAAACCGGAGCAGGTGAAGATGCTCAAGGACTGGCCGCGCGTGAACCAGCTCAGCGGCGGCTCGCTGTATCTCTACGACACCACGTACAAGACGAAGCACGCGGACACGCTCAAGAAGATGGCAGAGGAGGCGACCGCTGTTCGCGCCACCAAGCCGAAGGAGCAGTTCCTGCAGGCGTTCACCGAGGTGCCGAAGGCGAATCCGAACTTGGTGCCTGCGACCTTCATCTTCCATCGCGGCGATCCCGAGCAGAAGAAGGACAAGGTGCCGCCCTCAGACCTGACGGTGCTGGCGGGACTGCGCAAAGTGGAACTGCCGGAGAAGTCCGCCACGCTGCCCACTACGGGACGCAGGCTCGCTTTTGCCGAAGCAATCACGGATGGGAAACATCCCCTGCTGGCCCGCGTGCTCGTGAACCGCGCGTGGATGCACCACTTCGGAAAAGGCATTGTCACCAGCGCGGGAGACTTTGGTGCGTTAGGTCAGATGCCCACCCACCCCGAGATGCTGGACTGGCTCGCAAGCGAGTTCATGGCGCAGGGCTGGAGCATGAAGCAACTGCACCGTCTCATCATGACGAGCGAGGCGTACCGCCAGAGTTCCACGCGGGATGCGAACAAGGAGCGCCTGGATCCGGACAACGCCCTGCTCTCGCGCATGAACGTGCGCCGACTGGAAGCCGAATCCCTCCGTGACTCCATGCTCGCCGTGAGTGGCAAGCTGGCCGGTCATCTCGCAGGGAAGCCGGTGCCGGTGATGGCCAATGAAGAAGGCCAGGTGGTGATTGGCATGGACACCAGCGACACCGCCGGACGTCCGAGCGGAAAGATCATCCCGCTGAATGGTGAAGAGTTCCGTCGCAGCATCTATGTGCAGGTGCGCCGCAGCAAGCCGCTGGGCATGCTGGAGACCTTCGACGCACCCACCATGGTGGAAGCGAATTGCAGCGAGCGCCCCAGCACCACGGTGAGCCCGCAGTCCCTGATGCTCATGAACAGCGGCTACATGCGCGAGTATGCCCAGTACTTCGCCATGCGCCTGCAGAAGGAACATGCGAACGATGTGAAGGCCCAGGTCACCCAAGCCTTCCGCCTTGCCTATGGCCGTGCACCCGAGCAGTCTGACATCGAAGCCGGCGTGAAGTTTGTGGAGGAACAGGTGGCCTTCTACAAAGCCCATCCCGCTCCGCTGGAGTATGCCGTCGGCCCGCCTTCGAAGCAAAATGCAGATGCGTCCCTGTTGGGCCTCGCAGCCCTGTGCCATGCGCTGATGAGCGCGAATGAGTTCCTGTATGTGGATTGAGGTGCGCTCGTACCTCACAGGTCGCTGGCGAGATCCATTTATTCAGATTGCGGAACTTGAGCGTCTCAGTTTGGCTCGCAGGTTACGCATGTATGAGTGAAGCGCGCGACAAAATGGTTTCAGTACTACGAAAAGTGGTCATTCCGAAACTTCGTGAGATGGGTTTTCGCGGTTCCTTTCCCCACTTTCGCCGCGCGGGTGCCAAGCAGCTGGATCTTCTGACATTTCAGTTCAGCCAGTGGAGCAGCTCTTTTGTTGTCGAGTTGGGGTGGTGCTCGGCGTCGGGACATACCATGCGTGACGGCACGCATTACCCGCCGGATCGAGTTCGCCCGTGTCATCTGCATCGCTTGCGGCAGCGTGTCAGGCTGGGTGCTGAATCACCTGACGTCACGGATCATTGGTTCAAGTTCGAACCTGACAAGGACAGGGTGCGCATGGATGCTGCGCTGGAGGTTCTGTCTCTCTTGGAATCTCAAGGAGAGCGATTCTGGAAAGAGCACATACCTTATTAGCTTCCTGTGCCTTCCCTTTGCATCATCTCCGACACCCATAAGAAGCACCGTCAGGTGACCATCCCGCCATGCGATATCCTGATCCATGCTGGAGACTTCTGTAGCTTCCAGCATGGCGACTCGGAGACGCTCGAGGATGTGGACATCTGGTTCGCCGAGAGTCCTGCAAAGCAGGTGGTTTGCATCGGAGGCAATCATGATTTCATGCTACAGAGTAGGGAATTCCGCTTTGCCCAAGCCATTCTTCTTGAGGATAGCGTCGTCGAGTTGGAGGGGCTTTCGATTTATGGTTCTCCGTGGGTGCCCGAACTCCCGGGCTTCGCCTACTACGCTGACCCGGAAATGTTGATGGAGAAGTGGAAGGCCATTCCCACAGGGATCGACATTCTCGTTACCCATACACCTCCGCATGGGATTCTGGATGTGCCCTCATCTGGACAGATACATCTTGGGTGTACGCATTTGAGTGATGAGCTGAAGCGCATCCAACCGAGACTGCATGTGTTCGGACATGTGCACGCAGCGCACGGGACTCACGATGACGGAATCACGCGCTCCATCAACGCCTCCATTGTGGGTGGCGCTGACTTTGAGGTGTGTCATCGACCTACGATGATCTCACTCACGGCGAAGTAGGCCGGAGTTTGAGATTAGAGCATTTTCTATTTAATTTGTCGCATAATTGGCATGACGAAGAAAGTTGGCGCAGTGCTCTGGTGAGAACGTGTCCAGTGCTTGCGCGACGGCTGCTTCCAAACCTTCAAAGGTGCGTTGGGC
>NZ_QNRR01000026.1 GCF_003315205.1 Roseimicrobium gellanilyticum
CACGTATCCATGAGCGCTCCTCCCGCAATGGTCACTTCGAGTTTAAGCTCATACCATGGTAAAATACCCCGCATTTTCCTTCATGGCATTGGGCTGAAGCCGAAGCTACTTTGAGAGCACCCCCTGGCCTGCGCTTTCGCGCACTCACTCACTTCTTTTTCTTCACCGCTGGCTTCTCCGGCAACGGCGGAGGCGCTACGAAGTCGCCGGTGATCAATTCCATCAAACGCGCGCCACTCGCCGTCAGCGCTCCCGTATTCCCGCTGCCGGAGACGTAGCCGCGGCAGTGGTAGGCATGGGGCAGACCTACGTCACGCACCCAGGTCACGGTGGGGCGATTCACGGTCACGGAGCTCGGCTTCACGCGCATGGGCAGGCCGGATTCGTTCAGGGTGAATTCCCATGAGGGCGAACTTTGCGCCAGCCCTTCGCCGAGCCAGGGGTACATTTTCACGAGCTCCAGTTCACCTTTGCGCGGTGTCACTATCTTGAAGCCTTCCGGACTCGACTTCACGAAATCGGCCACGGTCAGCGCAGGATTCTTGCGATGCTCCAGGTAGAGTCCGGCGATGTTCATGCCGGAGAGGTTCAGTCCGTTGTACACGCCATGGTGATTCGGACTGGGGCGGAAGTTCTTCGAATGCCAGTCCTCAAAGCGGCTGCTGAGGAACATGTTCAACTCCACGTGCACATGCGAGCGGCGGCGATCGATGCCTGCGCCCGTGTGTCCCATCACGGCAATCGCACTGCCCGGCTCCACCTTCGCTCCCACTGTCACCAGGCAACTGCTGAGGTGCGCATACAGCGAATAGAATGGCCCCTGCCCCCAGTCGTGACGGATGACAATGTAGCGCCCGTAGTTGCTCGCGCCGGGTGCATCCGACACGTGCACCACCTCGCCGTGGGAGATGCTGTAGATCTTGTCAATGGGCTCACCCGCGGCATCGCGCTTCACCGGGGCGATGTCGATCCCCTCATGGAAGGCCATCTGCACCACCTGCGGGCCGAAGCGCACCGGTCCGCGCACAAAACCAAATTGCCCGCCCTCCCACGGAGTGGATTGCTCTTTCTCGAAGTTCCGATCCACGAACATGTAGAACCCCGGTCCGTCGTTGCGGAAGAGCGCGTCATTGTCCGTCGGGAGCTGCAGGGTCATCCGGCCGGGAGTCGCAGGCGCGGACAACGGGGCGGAAGCGGGGCCTTGGCTCATGAGGGGAGCCGCGAGCAGCAGGAGAGAGAGGCAGGGGAGACGCATGAGGGTCAGCAAGGGCAATGCATTGGAGAACGTGGCGCAGAGGGCCGACTGGCAGCGGAAATGATGCCGGACCGCAACGTATCGATGCGGTCCGTGTTTTTGGCCGTCATTGCGTGAGCGCCGCTACCGTCCCGTGCCTAGCGTGGCAGAGCCGGTGGAGGAGCTGGAGGCGCAGGCTGGGAGGGCACCGAGGCATCTGCGGGGGCTCCGGGAGGAGCTCCGCCTTCCACTGGCAGCTGTGGACTCACGTTTCCGGCGGGCAGGCTCGGAATTTCCGGCTCCACTGGCTTGCCAGACTTGCGTGCCTTTTCTGCCTCTTTTTCAAGGCGGTCAGCTTCCTGCTTCGCCCGCTTGCGCTCCTTGCGAGTGGAGGGGACAAACTCCATGTCCTTCGACATGCTCGGAGGGCCGCCAGCCTTGATGCGGCGGATTTTCTTATCCATTTCAGCAACGATCTCTTCGGGGATGCCCTGCCAGATGGTGAAGATGCCGTCAGACACCGGTCGTGTGATCTGGGAATAGTCCACCGGCTTGCCATTCACCATGGCCAGAAGGAACTCTCCCTGGCGTGTGCGAGTGGCGATCTCCAGATTGCCTTTTCCGCGCACTTCGAGTTGCAGCGCCACACCCATGCCGTTGCCGTTGTCCGCGGGGAAGGGGTGGAATGCGACGACGTTCTCCTGGGAAAACTCCGGCAGGATTTTGAAGAGCATCTGCTTTCCCCCGATGTTGATCGGGAACATGGTCTGGGGCACATCCATCTCTTCCGCTTGGGCATGGATGGTGATGGTGTATTTCGGCTTCTTGCTCATGCCCATGAAAAACGGGGCCAGGGCAAGCAGGAGAAGAGGGGCTAGGCGGCGCATGAGAAGATTGAAATGGGGGAGTGGCGATTTTGCAAGGAGGGAGAATGGGGGGATTTGGCGTACTTATCTCGCGAGCTGTCCTACGATTCTCGCCCACGGGGAGGCCATGCTTGACCTGCCTGTGGCAAACTGATTCGCTTTGCTCCATGCGCCCGCTCACGCTTCTCCTCGCTCTCGCGGTGGCTGCCGGTCCCGCCACCCGCATCGCCGCCCAGCAACAAACGCCGCAGAAAAAAGAAGCTGCCGCACCGCAGGCCCAGCCACCACTTACGGGCACCGCAGCGTTGGATCCCGCCACGGGGGATGAGCGCTCTGTGGCCCTTGTAGCGGGCATCGACCGTGCGGTGATGCGCGAAATCCAGGAGGCAGCGACCAAACGCGAGGCTCTCTGGCAGCGGGACCTCTCCTCACCCGAGGCCTATGACAAATCCGTGGAGCCGAATCGCCAGCGTCTGCGCAAGATTCTGGGCGTGCTGGAGGAGGACAAGCGCAAGCCCCTGAGCGGCCTTGAGTATGTGGCCACCACGGACCGTGGTTCACAGGTCGCGGAGGCGCAGGGGTATGTGGTGCATGTCGTTCGCTGGCCCGTGCTACAGGGCGTGAATGGCGAGGGCATTCTCATCAAGCAGCGTGGGGAGCCAAAGGCGCGCGTCGTCCTGCTGCCGGATGCAGGACAGACTCCGGAGGAAGTCGCTGGCTTGATCAAGGGACAGGAAGCGCTGGGCCAGTGCGCGCATGAGTTGGCGCTGGCCGGCTGTGATGTGGTGATTCCTGCTCTCATCAATCGTGAAACCGAGTTCTCGGGGAATGACGCTATCGGTATCAAGGCGGAGCTGCCACACCGGGAGTACATTTACAGACAGGCCTTTGAGATGGGCCGCCACGTGCTGGGATATGAATTGCAGAAAGTCCTCTCCCTGGTGGAGTGGATGAGCGGCCGCGGCAATACGCCCGTGGCCGTCGTGGGTTACGGGGAAGGGGGACTGCTGGCACTCTACGCAGGAGCACTTGATACCCGCGTGGATGCCACGGTGGTATGCGGTGCGTTTGAGAATCGCGACGACGCCTGGACCCAGCCCATCTACCGAAATGTGCAAGGGCTGCTGCGCGAGTTTGGCGATGCGGAGATCGCCTCTCTGGTGCTGCCGCGCCAGCTCATCATCGCGTATGGTTCGTATCCGGAAGTGCCCACTGTCACCGGCACCAAGGTGGCTCCGGGAGGCCTGGTCACTCCATCCACGAAAGAAGTGCGTGGCGAAGTGGACCGGGCTCGCAAGCTTACGCAGGGCAAGTTTGACCGGAGCCTGCGCTTCGTGGTGGCTGAAGAGGAGGCTGAGGGGAAGGATACACCCTATCCTACCATCGCCACCGGTTGGCTGCTGAAGACGCTGAAGTTGACCGCCAAAGGTGAGCCCTCGCCGCTGCGATTCAGCCGCCACCCTCTTCCCGAGGACAAGGAACGCCAGGAGCGTCAGGTGCGCGAGATGGAGCGCTACACCCAGCGGCTGCTGCAAGTGTGCGAGGACGAGCGCACAGCCACCTTCTGGAGGAAGCTGCCTCTCACTCCCATGGAGAAGTACCAGGAAGCAGCGAAACCTCATCGCGAGCACTTCTGGAATGACGTCATCGGACGCAATCCAGACCCCTCAGTCCCGGCGAACGCACGCTCCCGATTCCTGTATGCGAATGAGAAATTCACCGCGTATGAAGTGATGCTTGAAGTCTGGCCTGAGGTGCAGGCCTGGGGGTATCTCCTTGTGCCAAAAGGCATCAAGAAAGGCGAGAAACGTCCCGTGGTGGTCTGCCAGCACGGACTCGAAGGATTGCCCGAGGATGTGGTGAATGAGGACCAGAACAGCAAAGCGTGGAAACCGTACAAGGGCTTTGCGGCCAATCTCGCGAGGCAGGGATACATCACCTTCTCCCCGCACAACTTTTACCGGGGGCAGGACAACTTCCGTGTGGTCCAGCGCAAGCTGAACCTCATGGGCAAGACGCTCTTCACCGTGATCATTGGTCAGCACCAGCGCATTTTGGAGTGGCTTGCCACCCAACCGAATGTGGATGCTTCACGCATCGCCTTCTACGGTCTCAGCTATGGGGGTAAAAGTGCCATGCGCATTCCTGCCGCACTGGACGGGTATTGTCTCTCCATCTGTTCTGGAGATTTCAACGAATGGATTCGCAAGAACATCACCACGGATCACCGCGCGAGCTACCTCTTCAATCGTGAGTACGAGATCTTCGAGTGGAACCTTGGCCGCACCTTCAACTATGCCGAAATGGCCGCCCTCATCGCTCCGCGTCCTTTCATGGTGGAGCGAGGTCATGATGACGGCGTGGCCATTGATGAATGGGTCGCGTGGGAATACGCCAAGGTGCAACGCCACTACGTGAAACTCGGCATCGCCGACAAGGCCGAGATTGAGTATTTCAATGGACCGCATTGCATCAACGGCGTGGGTACCTACGCCTTCCTGCGCAAGCACCTGAAATGGCCGGCGAATGGGAAGAAGTAAGCGGACAGAATACGTTTGCGATGGTTGAGCGATAGCTGAGCCATGGTTGAGCATGGTTTCGAGTTCGATTGCTCAACGATCGCTTAACCACGGCTCAGCCATGGCAAACCAGTCTCTCCTTTTTCCACTTGCCAAACACCGCGCATTCTCTTGCAGTTGAGCCATGTCTACCCCCCTGGACTCCCTGAAACTCGCGCTGCAGCATTCGCCTGACAACGTGCCTCTCCTGCTGCTCTACGCCAAGACCTGTGTGGAAGAGTTGCAACTCGGTGAGGCCCGCGAATCCTTTCTCAGAGTCGTGCGACTTGAGCCTGCCAATGGTGAAGCGCGTCTCGGCGTGGCCCACGTCGTCCATCTCGAAGGCAGGGGCTCCGAGGCGGCTGTCCGTGCGGAGCAGCTCATCGAGGAACAACCGCAGTACGCGCCTGCTTATCTCTTTCTCAGCCGCATCCTTGCAGGTGAAGGTGAACACGCCCGGGCAAAAGTTCTCTATGCGAAGGCCCTGGAACTTGACCGTACCCTTGGCGATGCCTCGCTCGAAAAGGAATTGGCGGAAACCCGCAGTGAGCCCGGCCATGACACGCGTGGCCCCCGCGAGGCGGGTGTGGCCGCGGGTGGTGACTACCTTGAGGACATCGGTCGTGGTGACTACGATGGCGACGGTGATGACGGCCATCCGCGCGGTGGCGCTGCCTTCGACCTCGGCCTCGCCGATTTCGAAAAGCCCAAGCTCAAATTCGAAGACGTGGGTGGCATGGATGCGGTGAAGGAGGAGATCCGCATGAAGATCATCTACCCTCTGCAGCATGCGGAACTCTTCAAGGCCTACGATAAGAAGGTGGGTGGCGGTGTGCTGCTGTACGGACCTCCCGGCTGCGGCAAGACGCTGCTCAGCAAGGCCACTGCAGGGGAGATCAAGGCGAACTTCATTGCGCTCGGCCTGCATCAAATTCTCGACATGTGGATCGGCAACTCCGAGAAGAACATGCATGAGGTCTTTGAGCTGGCCCGGAAGAACGCACCCTGTGTGCTCTTCTTCGATGAAGTGGATGCCCTCGCTGCGGACCGCCGTGATCTGCGCCAGAGCGCTGGACGCAATCTCATCAATCAATTCCTCAGCGAAATGGATGGTGCTGATTCACAAAACGAAGGCGTGCTCATCCTTGGTGCGACAAACGCACCCTGGCACATCGACCCCGCTTTCCGCCGTCCGGGCCGCTTCGACCGTACCTTGTTTGTGCCGCCGCCCGATGAGCCTGCGCGTGCTTCCGTCATCGACGTGATGGCGAAGAAGAAACCCATCAGTGAACTGGATGCGAAGGCGCTCGCGAAGAAGACCGAGGGCTTCAGTGGTGCCGATCTGAAAGCCGTCTTCGATCTCGCCACCGAGCAGGTGCTGAGCGACGCCATGAAGACCGGCAAGGTCATCCCGCTCACCACCAAGGATCTCATCAAAGCCTCAGGTCGTCACAAACCCACGACACGTGCCTGGTTTGAGAGCGCGAAGAACTACGCGCTCTATGCGAATCAGGGTGGATTCTACGATGATGTGCTGAAGCATTTGGGTTTGCTGAAGTAAGGAAGAAGCATTTCCGGGTTGAGTGGAATCGATGGTGCAAGTGTCCCATCGCCTGCTATCAACACGTATCCTTGAAATGACTCCCGGCACTGACAGCCATCCCTCCGCGCAGGCTTGCTTTGAGCGTGGCCAGCTGCTGCGCAGGCAGCAGCGTCATGAGGATGCCGCTCGCATGTTCCAGCAGGCGTTGCAGGTGGATCCGAATCACGCGCCCAGCTATGCGATGCTCGCATTCTGCTGGATGCGTGAGGACGGAAGGAAGATGCAGGCCGTGGAAGCCGCCCGCCGAGCCGTGGCCCTGGAGCCCGAAGACGCTTTCATGCGCGGAGTACTGGCCCTTGCCATCGCGAGCAGCGCGAAGGAAGGTCAGGACTCCGTGCTGCAGCAGGCCCGCCTTGTCGCTACAGAGGCGGTGCAACTCGATGCGGACAGCGACTTCGCATACACGGTGGAAGCGCAAATCTACCTGCGCCTGCACAAGTATCCCGAAGCAGAGGCCTCAGCACGCCGGGCGCTCGCCATCGATACCGAGAACACCACCGCTACGGAGGTGCTTTCCGCCGCACTGCTCATGCAGCACAAGGATGAGGACAATGAACACCTCGTCCGCTACCAGCTCGAGAACAATCCCGAGGACGACAGCAGCCACACCAGCGCCGGCTGGCGGTCGCTGATGAAGGGTGAACATCGCGAGGCCAACAAGCATTTCCTTGAGGCGCTTCGTCTCAATCCCATGAATGAAGGTGCGCGTCTCGGCCTTGTGGAGTCCTACCGGGCGCGGTCGTGGGTGTATGCAGGGTTCATCCGGGTTTGCCACGCGATGAATCGCTTCAGCCCCGGCACACGGCAGGCAATCTTCATCGGTGGATTCATCGGGTATCAGACGCTCTACCATTCCCTCGCGCGCACTGCTCCGCTGCTGGCCTCAGTGCTCGTGGCGCTCTGGCTCACGCTTGCCCTGTGGTCGCATCTGGTGCGCGGGTTCAGCTCTTTTTTCATGCTGTTCGACAAGTTTGCGCGCCTCTCGTTGCGTCCTCTGGAAAAGGCGGAGGGTCTTGTCGTGGGTGGCAGCACTCTGGTGGCCCTGCTGGCACTTTTCACGAGCCTGATTCTGCCAGGCCTTTGGCAAAGTGCCGCGCTCGCGTTGTTCTTCAGTGCCCTGGTTTCTGCTGCGGCTTTCACCAATGATCACCATGTGGGAAAGCAGGTCTATGCCATTGCGGCCGGAGCAGCTGGGGTGGGTGCGTTGCTTGCTGTGCTTGGTGCTTTTGTGCCGGGGATGGTATTGGTGGGGACGCTTGGGTTTTCCCTGGCCGTCCTGATTGGCGTGGCGGTGAGCTGGCTGAGAAACCTCAACGTGCTGTACGCGTAGGGGACTGGCATATGCCCCTGGCTTGAGGGGCACAGTGTACCCAGGCGCTGCCGCCCGCACCACTTCTCCCCACCCTTACGCCCCCGGCGTGGGCCGGTGCACGTGCTGGATCGTCACCTGATTCGCCTCAATCAGCTCATCCGGGGTCAACATCGGTCGTTCCACGCGCGGCTTGGATTGCGTCGCGAGAACCTTGGCCAGTTTCGTGGATTCCTGCAGCGCTCCCTTGAGGCGTTCCGTTGTGTTCTTCAGGCGCAGGCCCAGCAGCACCGTGAGGTTGAAGAGCATCTGGATCGCAATGTCCGGATACGCCTTCATCGCACGACGGATGAAGTCCTGGGTGACCACCAGCATCTCCAGGTCTGTGATTGCCTGCACGGTCGCCGTGCGAGGTGTGCGTGCCACCAGGGAGATTTCACCGAAAACCTCGCCCGTGCTCGCGGTGCCGAGGAAGGCCTTGGAGCCATCGGGGGTTTCGATGATGAACCGCGCCATGCCATTGAGCATCAGAAACATCTCATGACCGGCCTCGCCCTCACGCAGCAGGGTGTCTCCAGCCTTGGCAGACATCACCGCGCCCTCGGAGACGAGTCGCTGGACTTGTTCCGGAATCAGACCTTGCAGCAGGGTCGTGGTGGGTGCTTCGAGAGCTTCGGCCCACTGTTTCAGGAATTCCTCGGGATCCAGGAACTGCATCTCAATGCACTCCCGCATGCCGGGAAAAGTGCGGGCAAACCACTCGGAATTCGCCGTTCCCGGCGTGAACTGGCGACAGGTGCGCAGGAAGGGGGAGCGCACCGCATTCAGGTGCTTCGCGTCATCCACCACCAGCAGCATGGGAGCCATGTAGCCCTGTTCCTCCACCAGGAAATTGTCCTTGTAGCGGATGAAGCCGAGGCGCTCATACACATTGATGAGCCGCGGACGGCAGTAGCAGAAGCTGAAGCGCAGGCCCTTCTTCCACACATCCTCATACACACGCAGCAGCAGACGGATGAGCACCGTGGTGCCACGATATTCCGGCAGCACCACGAGGCGATAGGTGAAGCCGAACTCCTCATCTGGAAATTCGGCAAACTTGTCCAGTGAGTACTTGGCGCGTGTCTTCGCGTCCAGACGGCTCGCGCCAAAGTGCTGGCGGCACGTGGCCACCATCTTCTCACCATCCATCACGTAGTAGATGGTCTCCGTCTCGTCCTCCGGGTCATGCAGGCGTTTGTTCGCGTCATCCACCTCTTCAGGTCTCCAGCCCAGCTCCTCCACATACGCCTGGTAGCGCAGGTGGTAGACCTCTTCCTTCTCCTCAGGCGTGGTGGCGATGCGAATTTCCATGGATGATGAACTGTATGTACGAGAGTACGCGGGAGTGACAGGAAAGGGCGAGACCATCGCGGAGTACCGGAGGAATGCAACCCGCACCACAAATGAGGCAATCCTCGTGCAAGCCGCGTGTCACTCTCCCCGTAACGTGAGGCGCATGAACCGCCGCCATTTCTTCTCCGCCTCCCTCGCCGCCACCACATTGCCCCTCGCCGCCCAGACGGCCACCAAGCCCGCTCCTGCCCTGAAGGCAGGTGCTCCAGACGCCACCAAGCTGGACCCGAACATGGCCCCGCAGAAGAAGGCGGAAATCCCCCTGAAGTGGCACAACCCGGAAACTTGGGGCGTGGAGGGGCGCTGCTGGCCGGATGAAGAGCGCAAGCGCTACTACGACCGCTTCCCCGGTAGCGCCGAGGGCAAGGTGACGCCTGCCGTGTGGAGCCTCAGCCGGAACAGCGCCGGCATGGTCGTGCGTTTCAAGAGCGATGCCACGGCCATCCACGTGCGGTACAAGCTCATGTCCCCCGGCCTCGCTCTGCCACACATGCCCGCCACAGGCGTGAGCGGTGTGGACCTCTATGCGCGTGATGCGAAAGGGAAATGGCGCTGGGTGAATGTTTCCCGCCCGGCCGCGCAGGAATTCTCCGCGATGCTCATCAATGGCATCACCAAGGAGCCCCGCGAGTGGATGATGTATCTCCCGCTTTATAATGGCGTGGACAAACTGGAAATCGGCGTGAATGAAGGCGCATCCTTCGAGGGCGTGGCTCCCGCGCAAAAGGGGATGATTGTCTTCTACGGCACCTCCATCACCCACGGTGCCTGCGCCTCACGTCCTGGCATGTGCCACCCTGCCATTCTCGGTCGCCGGTTTGAGATGCCCGTGCTGAACCTCGGCTTCTCCGGCAATGGCAAGATGGACGCCGCGGTGGGCGATTTCCTCGTGCGCCTCGACCCTGCCGTGTACGTCATCGACTGCCTGCCGAACATGGATGCCAAGCTCGTCAGCGAGCGCGCCGTCCCCCTCGTGAAGCAGCTTCGTGAGAAGCGGCCGGATACGCCCATTGTGCTCGTGGAGGATCGCCGCAACACGAACTCGTGGATCCAGCTTTCCCGCAATGAACACCACACTGCAAATCACGCCGCACTGAAGAAGGCCTTCGACGAATTGAAGGGGCTTGGGGTGAAGAAACTCTTCTACGTGAATGGCGACAACCTCCTCGGCGAGGATGGCGATGGCGCTACCGATGGCTCGCACCCGAACGACCTCGGCTTCGTCCGCCAGGCGGATGTCATGGAGCCGGTGATTCGCGAGGCGCTGGCGGCGAAATGATGGCCTTTGAAGGCAAAGGCGTCCAATGTTCGAGTCATGCGAAACCTTGCCGACGCCTTGATTGAAGCCATTACCTACATCAGCATCGCACCGGGAGATGATGACCGGAGCCATGCTGATGTGCAGGCGCTGGAGTCGCTTGTGGCTACGCTGCGTGATAGTTCTCCAGAGGAACTTGAGGCGTTGCGTGCCGCACTGAATCGAGCAAGGGCTGCTGCAAAAGCATCAGGAGACCCCTCTCACGACCTGGAAGGCACTTTTCGGGCCATCGAGGAGAACATCTTGGAGACTGGGGACGAATGACCATGGGCGCGAACTTGGGATGAACTCGACCTCGCAAATGAATAGTTGAGCTATGGCTGAGCCGTTGAATCTCAAGCCATTGCTCAACCATAGCTCAGCAACCGCTCAACCACAGCAAACCTCATTCCCGTTGCTTCCCACCCCATCAGGGGGTATACACTCCACCCCCTAAATCCCGTGCAGCCTCCCCGTCGTTCCCCTTTCCGCCAACGTTCCGCACCTCCCGGCAGCGAGTCGTGGCAGACGCCGTGGGTGCAGATCAAGTACTTCACGTTCCACCCGAACGTCTTCCCGAACATGGTCGCCGACGCATCGCCCGATGCGCAGAAGGGCGACATCGTGGCGGTGTACGACCGCGAGGGGCAGCTCTTCGGCCACGGTTTCTACAACAAGGACGCGAAGGTGGCCCTGCGCATCTTCCAGCACAGCAGCGAGCCGCTGCCCGCGGATCACTTTGAGCAGGCCATCCGCCAGGCCGTGAGCCTGCGACTCGACTCCCTGCAACTGCAGGGTAAGACCGATGCCTTCCGCGTGATCAACTCGGACGGAGACGGCATCCCCGGCCTCATGGTGGACAAGTTCGGCGATGTGCTTGCGGTGGAAATCAGCACCCTCGCCGCGCAGCAACGCCTCGATACCTGGGTGCCTCTGCTGCACTCCCTGCTTGGCACGAAAGAGGTCGTGTATCACTTCGATGCCAACGCGGCTCGCGCAGAAATGCTCTCACCGCATTTCGTCGACGCGGAACTTGAGAAGAAGAGTGCCAAGATCGAGGCCACCCGCATCACGGAGAATGGCGTGCGCTTTCATGTGAATTTCGAAAGCGGTCACAAGACCGGCTTCTTCTGCGACCAGCGCGACAACCGCGCCCAACTCGCGAGCTGGGTGAAGGACGCCCGCGTGCTGGACATCTGCTGCTACACGGGCGGCTTTTCGGTGTCTGCCATGAAGGCTGGTGCGGCGGAAGTCACCGCCGTGGACCTCGATGAGAACGCCATTGCGGTGGCGAAGAAGAACGCCAATCTCAATCAGCAGCGCGTGAGCTTCGTGCATGCCGATGCTTTCTCCTGGATGCGCCAGATGCAGAAGAATGGCGATACTTGGGATGCCGTGGTGCTGGACCCCCCGAAGCTCGTGTTTTCACGAGAAAGCTTCGAAGAGGGCAAGGCCAAGTACCATGACATGAACAAGCTCGCGCTCAGCCTCGTGAAGCGCGGAGGACTCTTTCTCACCTGCTCCTGCTCCGGCCTCATGCCGGTGGAGATGTTTGAGGAGATCGTGGTTGGCGTCGCTCATCGCAGCGGTCGGGAATTGCAGATCCTCGACCGCCGTGGAGCGGGTGCGGATCATCCCATCATGTCCAACTGCCCCGAGAGCCGTTATTTGAAAACGCTCTGGGCGCGGGTGTGGTAGTCCCGAAAGGATTCACCTTTCTTGAACGGCTGGGGGTCGGACATAGGAGGCTGGTTCCAAACGGGCGTAGATCTCCTTGGATTTTTCAAGAATCTTATCTATAGAGCTCCCGGTGTATCCCAACCTCCGGGCCTCAGATGCGTGATGCTGCATGGCGGTCTCGTCCTTTTCCAGGGCTGCTACAATGGCCAAGTTTTGATGTGGGAACGGATAGAGGTGGTCCATTTTGAGCGCCTCCAGTAACTGTTCTTTCGCCGGCGAAAGGCGACCCATTTCCAAGTGGCAGACACCGAGGTTGTTCTTCACCATGGCGTCAGCGCTGACTGTGTACATGGAAGGAGAAAGCCAGATGAGCCATCCAATGGAGGGTGTCTTCTTGAGTCTGTTCAAAAACGATTCAAACAAGGGAATGGCTTCGTCCCACCGCTTTGCATCGGTATCGCGCTTTCCTCGAAGGAAATCACGCCACACATAGCCAACGATGCGCCCGGGAATGAGCAGGATCGCCGCTGCCACAACGGCCGCTGTGGTGGAAGGAATAACCTTGGCCGCCACGGCATAGAACCCGGCGAAAAATGCCGAGACCGCAATCAGCGCGTAGCACCCTTTGAGCAATGTGGTCCGGCTCATAAGACCGACTTACTTCGACTCGTTCCAGTAAATCTTCACATTCTTCGTCCGGCGTCCGGCAGCGATGATGTCCAGTTTCTTGTCGCCATTCAGATCTGCGAGCACGAGGTCTTCGCAGGCCATGGTGTTGTCATCCACCACATACGGAGTCCATGTCTTGCCCGTGGCATCGCTTGGGCTGTAGAGGCGGATGCCCACCTTCGCGAGCTTGTTGGCATTCGCGCGCCAGCCCACGACAATCTGATCGCGACCGAGGCCCAGCAAGTCTCCACACGCCAGCGCATGGCCATCCTGCAGGTCGTCGGTGAGGACATTGCGCTCCGGATTGGGATTGTTCGGCTTGGTGATGTCGATGGGGTACACCGTGAGATGCGTGCCGTGCATGGGCTCGATGCCGGTGACGAAGATGGTCTTGTTGTCGAGCTTGCCCAAGCGCACTTCACCGAAGCCGGGCAGGGGTTCTTTGTAGGTCAGGTGCTCCAGGCTGTGTACGGAGGCGATTTTGCCCTTCTCCCACAGTGCAGTGGTCAGGCCTTCGCGACCACCGATGACCATGGCTTCCTTCTTCCGGTCATCGAGGCGGCGGATGACGTCGAAGTTGTGGGTCATGTGCATGTCACTGCTGACCACCTCGGTCTTCCACGGGTCCTTGGGATTCTCCGGCATCTGGTAGGCCAGCACCTTCACCCCTTCGCCTTCGCCGTTCTTGTTGCCACGGCCATGCAGGGGCACCACCACGAGGTCGTACTTGTTGGGTTCACGCTTCACCCACTTCATGCGATGCACCGTGGGCTCATGATGCAGCTTCACCGGCTCCCACTTCTGCGTGCGGTCCGCTGGGGGAATGAGATAAAAGACCGCGCCGCTGTTCTCCGTGTCGCCGGGGTTCCATTCCGCGCCCACGGCGATCTCGCACTTGCCGTCGCCATTGATGTCGCGCGCGGCGATGCACACGTTGTCCTTCGGCGTCAGATTCTCCGCGATGACGTGCTTCTTCCACGTGGGGTTCTCGTACCAGACGACTTGTGTCTTATCCACGAGCAGGATGTCCGGCTTCCCATCCCCCTGCACGTCCGCGATGGCCAGGCCGTAGCCGATTTCGATCTGCGTATCGACATCCTGAGCGGTGAAGGCAGGGGAACGCGGTGCGGGCTTCTGCTCCTGGGCGCAGGCTTCGGCGATGATCACGAGGGACAGGAGCAGGCAAAGGTAGGACGTGCGGTGCATGGGAGGGAAGATTCTTGTAACAAAAGGTCACGGGAGCGGGAACGCCTTTCTTTGTGTAGAAGCGAAAAAATCAGCATCTAAAAAGAGCCTGACACCCGCAACATGCACGCTTCCCACCACGTTGCCGCAAGGACATGTCACGCTTTCTCCTCATCTCCGCCCTTCATCTCGCCGCCTCCGTCGTTTCCCTCGGCGCCGCCGAGCCTGCCCGCCCGAACATTGTGCTCATCTATGCGGATGACCTGGGCTACGGCGACATCAGTTGCCAGGGCGCTACACGGGTGAGTACGCCGAACATCGACCGCCTCGCGAAGGAAGGCCTGCGTTTCACGGACGGCCACTCCTCCTCCGCCACCTGCACCCCGTCACGCTTCTCCATGCTCACGGGCGAGTATGCCTTCCGGCAGAAGGGGACCGGTGTGTTGCCGGGGGATGCGGGCCTCATCATCAAGCCAGGCCGCACCACGCTGCCGTCCATCCTCCAGAAGGCGGGCTACAAGACCGGCGTGGTGGGCAAGTGGCACCTCGGCTTGGGCGAGGGGAATGTCGACTGGAACCAGGACGTGAAGCCCGGCCCGCTGGAGATTGGCTTCGACTCCAGCTACATCATGGCCGCCACCGGCGACCGCGTGCCGTGTGTGTATGTGAAGGATCACAAGGTCGTGGGCCTCGACCCCAGCGACCCCATCAAAGTCAGCTACAAGACGCCCTTCCCCGGCGAACCCACCGGCAAGGCGAATCCTGAGATGCTCAAGATGCACCCGAGCCACGGCCATGACATGGCGCTCATCAATGGTATCAGCCGCATCGGCTACATGACGGGCGGCAAATCCGCTCGTTGGGTGGACGAGGACTTTGCAGATGTGATCACGCGCGAGGCGGTATCGTTCATCGAGCAGAACAAAGCCCAGCCCTTCTTCCTCTTCTTCGCCACGCATGACATCCATGTGCCGCGCGTGCCGCACCCGCGCTTCGTGGGAAAGACGCCCATGGGTCCGCGTGGTGATGCCATCGCTCAGCTCGACTGGTCCGTGGGTGAAGTGCTTGCCACACTCGACCGCCTGAAGCTCGCGGAGAACACGCTCGTCATCTTCAGCAGCGACAACGGTCCCGTGGTGGATGACGGCTACAAGGATGACGCTGTCACGAAGCTAGGTGATCACAAACCCGCCGGCCCATGGCGCGGTGGCAAGTACTCTCGCTTCGAAGGCGCCACCCGCGTGCCCTTCATCGTGCGCTGGCCTACGAAGGTGAAGCCCGGCACCTCTGATGCACTCGTGTGCCAGGTGGACCTTTCCGCCAGCCTTGCTGCCTTGACCGGCCAGACCGTTGCCAAGGGTGATGCTCCAGACAGCCTCAACGTGCTTCCCGCGTTGCTGGGCGAGAGCAAGGAAGGCCGTGACCACCTCGTGGAGCATGCGGCGAGTCTCTCCCTGCGGAAGGGAACGTGGAAACTCATCACGCCTGCCCAGGGGCCCAAAGTGAGCAAGAACACCAACACGGAAACCGGCGCGGACCCGCAGGCACAGCTCTTCGATCTCGCCAAGGACCCCGGTGAGACAACGAATGTGGCGAGATCGCATCCGGACGTGGAGCTGGAGATGAAGGCGATGATTCAGAAGGTGGTCAGTGAGGGCACGCCGCGTCCATGAGTGTGTAAGGGCAAAGGGAAAACTTTTGCTCGCCTCACCTTCTTCAGACTGGCAGACTGTCGGCATGTCTGGCTGCCGACGTTTCTGTCAGTCTGGTATCAATATCCTCGCGGGACTGCTGCTGTTGCTCAGCGTGGCGCGCGCAGAGGTCGCACCGTGGGAGGCGTGGATTCCAGCCTCGGCTGCGGGCCACGACGTTGATGCCTTGCGCCAGAAATTCTCGCTGCTGAGCAAGGAGCAGCGTGTCGCAGCTGGGTTGCACTTGATTCAGAAATGGGGCCGCGAGGCGCGGAAGGAAGTTTTTGAGGTTTTGGAGTCCTCCGAGATTTCCGTCGAAGAGTGTTTTGCGCATTGGACCCGTCGCGACTTCGAGGCCGCTCTGGAGCGCGCGGAGCAGTGGGATGGATTTGGTGGAAACTACCTGCGTCAGGCGGTCTTTCGAGCGGTGGCCAAGAGTGATCCTGTCGAGGCGGCACGGCGCATGAGGGCGCGTCTCGATCCCATGAGCCGGACTTACTACTATTATGTCATGCTTCAGGGGTTGGTGCCGGAACTCGCGAACCAACCGGCACGTGTGATTCTCCAGGCACTGCACGAGATCCGGTCGGACCTGTGCTTCATGGATGAGTTTCGCTGGGGAGACGCTGTTTATGAACTGGCGGGCACGCGCTATCCTTGGAAACCCGCGAACCCGTCGCGTGATTGGGAGTATCTCATTTCCCAACCACCTTCCGTGGCGCGTGATCTCGTGTTGTCCCTGACGTTGCAGGTCTGGCTTCAACGGGATTTGGAAAAGGCCATCGCTCTGGACGTGCCACCTCTGTACGAGGACCTGGTGAAGTATCGATTGGATAACGCATTCCCAGATGATGTGCAGCGAGTCCCCGAACTGCTGCCGGTGGCGAATACGGAACTGATGCGAAGCTGGATCAGGCATGCGGAACGAAAGCATGTGGAGTGCGAGTGGCGCCAGTGGGCCTCACTCTCCGCCTACCTGCCGAAGCCCTCCGCACGCGAGCGGGCCCTTGATACCGTGATGCGTCTCTGGCTGGAGCGGGATGAAGTCGCCGCCCGTGCCTGGATGCAGGACCTTCCTTCCGGACCTGCTCGCGAAGTGGCAGAGGCCGCCTGTCTGGAAGCGGAGATAGGTCATGTGGTGAAGGAGGATTGGCATCGAGCGTTGAGCCTTGCCAAAGCCATGCCCGAAGGGACTCGCAGGCAGCGCTGCTTGAAGACGGTGTTTGCCGACGCCGCGAGTGAGAAGCTCGACTTCGTACAAAAGGAACTGGACGTGCTCGCTCTCCCCAAGCCCCAGCAGGCGCAGATGCGGGATGCGTGGCGCTTGAGCCGCCGTGATTACCTGCAACGGCTCAAGGTTGAAGATGGTCACGATCCCCTGGGTGCCTATGCCCTCATGCTCGACCTGGAAGATGCCGGCATGCGCAGGATATACGCGCTGGAGCATTTGGGTCCCCTGCAGAGCTCAAAAAGAAACGAGGACTTGCAGGCGCTCATCGAGAAGTCATCCCTGTCGCGGGAGGAGAAAGATGCCTGCTTGCTGCAACGAATCTATCTGGCCGTCGACGGCAGCCCCAATGGCCTCGATACGGCAGGGCGTCTGAAGCTGTCCATGGACATCACTGATGACGAAACAAGATTTGTGCATCAACGTGCCGTGATTCAGGAAATGGCCTACGAACATCCCGAGAAGGCGGAGGTGCTGGTGGAGAGCAGTGTCCTCAAGGAAGAGGATAAGCACCACTTGCGAAAGGAACTGCAACGCATGGCCAAATGGGAGCGCTGGAAGAAGCCTGACAATACCAAGTAGGCTCAGTCTCTGGCAAGCCATCGGTAGATGAAGCCGCAGTTCGCGTATTGATGGGATGCTTCAATTCAGGCATCACTCCCAGTCACTGCTCGCACTGCTATCTTTATCCGCCGTTTCGATATCTTTGTGCGCACAGGATCCCGGTCCGCCTCCACCATCCATCGCCAAATACTTCCAGCCGCCCGCAGAGTTCGCGGGGAAGCTCAGTTCGCATCGCTCGCCGCTGCTCTTCAAAGATGGTCGCGAAGTGAAGACCCCGGAGGACTGGGCGAAGAGACGCGTGGAGATCCGCGAGACATGGGAAGCTCTCATCGGCAAGTGGCCGGCGGTGATTGAGCATCCCAAGCTGGAAAAGCTGGAGACGAAGCAGCGGGAGAATTTCACCCAGCATCGCATCCGCCTTGAGATTGGGCCGGGACAAACGGGCATGGGTTATCTCTTGGTGCCGGAGGGCAAGGGCCCGTTCCCTGCGGTGTTCGTGCCGTACTATGATCCGGAAACGAGTGCCGGTCTCACAGACAAGCCGCTGCGAGACTTTGCTTATCAGCTCACCAAGCGCGGTTTTGTGAGTCTGTGCATCGGCTCACCCGGTGGGGATGCACGCAAACCGGTGCTGGGCGATGGCACCATCTGCCAGCCCTTGCACTACCTCGGCTACATCTGTGCAAATGCATGGCATGCCCTCGCGGACCTGCCGGAGGTGGACAGCAAACGCATCGGTGTGGTTGGCCATTCCTATGGAGGGAAGTGGTCCATGTTCGGCTCCTGCTGGTGGGACAAGTATGCGTGCGCCGTGTGGTCCGATGGTGGTGTGGTCTTCGATGAAGCGCGGCCGAGCGTGAACTATTGGGAGCCCTGGTACCTTGGCCTGGATGCGCAGATTGCGCGCAAGCCGGGGGTCATCACCAAGGACAGTCCCCGTACCGGTGTGTACAAGAAGCTGATGGAGCAGGGCATGGATTTGCAGGAACTGCACGCGCTGATGGCGCCGCGTCCGTTCCTCGTGTCAGGCGGCTCAGAAGATTTCCCCGCGCGATGGATGGCGCTCAATCACGCCATCGCTGTGAACAAACTCCTCGGTTATGAAAACCGCGTAGCCATGACAAACCGGCCCGAACATTCGCCGAATGAGGAATCAAACGCGCAGATCTATGCGTTCTTCGAGTGGTGGCTGAAGCCGGGAACGAAGTAGCGGCAGTAAGAACGTAGAAGGCTTCTCCAGAAGCCTTTTAGGGGCGGCGGAGCCATCCACCGAAATCAATCGTGCTCAGATAACCTATGCAACACGACGAAACGCTTTGCGTCTTGGAGTGCGGTGGCAAGCTTCAAGCGCGACACCGCTTTGAGCGGAGGAGGAAAGTGTCGCAAGAGCTATTGGTCACTCCAACATCCGCGGCTTCATTGAGATGAGCCTTTAGGGTGTTGGAGACCTTGAATGTACCACTGTGATCAGGAGGTTCCATTCAAAGCGGTGTCGCGCCTTAGCGCTTGCCACCGCGTCTCAAAAGTCAAAGGTAAAAAGATCTCTCCTTGCCCGAACCCGAAGGGAACAAAGGGCTTGGTGTCCCCTCTTTCCCATTG
>NZ_QNRR01000027.1 GCF_003315205.1 Roseimicrobium gellanilyticum
TGCTGGCTCACATTCCCCACCGCATCATGCTGCCACTGGAAGGTGGCAATCAAGGTCTGGTTGGGATTGAACAGATGCCTTGCGGTGAGCTTGCCGACGGCATCATAGTGGTTGTCCTGCTGCTGCCCATTGCCCAGGGTCAAGGCAATGGCACGACCTGCGAGGTCATAATGCCACGTCGTGGTACGCCCGCCTTCCACCAACGTGGCGATGCGGTTGAGCGCATCATAGGTGCGCGTCTCGGTCCGGCTGGGAAAAATAAGCCTGCAACACTCCGTTCACCTCACATGGTCCAACCTTGACCATCGCAGGGCCTTGGAACAACCTGCTGGCCACATCGCACAGGAGGGTCGCATCCCTCACTGAATTCGTTCCGACATGCCGCATCAGCACCCCTCACGCGCCAAGCGGCACTTTAGGAGGTTAACCAGGACCATTGCATTCGAGGCGGGCGTTGCATTGGGATGTTTGGTCAGACGTAGGCAAACTTTGGCTCTCTAAAACCGGTGAGGGTTGGGATGCGGGAACTGCCAGCACGGTGATGTAGAAAGCGCAGGCAGTTCAGCATTCAGGGTCTCACCAACACACGAGCGTTCATAGCCGAGAAGCTCTTCTGTGTTTCATCACTTTGCAAATGGGTTGGCACAGCCAATGCCATTGGTTGGCTTGTGCGTTCATTCTTTCATCTTTACGTTCATTCGAGCCCTAGTTGCCGTTCCAAATCTTCATGGAAAGCGATCCAAGATTCTCGCGCTTCTCCCCACACAGGATGACCAAAAACTAACTTTTTAGCTTCGCTAGGTTTAATCTCGAAGTGCGATGTAATACCAACCATTATTTGCACGGGCGAAAACCCCGCTCTAGCGCACAATGGGATCGCTTCTTCTGGCGATGTAAACTGGGACGCATTGTGCTTTAGGAATCGAAAGACCCTCTGTATATCTGGATGACTCATTTTTCGTCAAACATGATTGTTTTATCTACTATTTTTGGTTTCGCGGTACTTCCATTTCTATCAGCTCCTATTCGTTCATAAGTCATTCGAATTCCCTTCAGCCCACTCCCTTTCGCAGCTTTCATGAACGAACTGTGCATTTGCCACATTTCTTTCAACACGGACCCGCGTAAAATCGCCTCACCGGACACCGGAAGGACGCCAATATTATCAACGACGAGCAGACCATCTTTCACCGAAATCCAGCCAGTTACGTCGACAGGACCAGCTTTGGTTGCCTGTTGGTAGTACATAAAAGTAGGCTGGCCAGCAGCTTTAGAAGATGCCATGGCCTCACTCAGAGCTGTTTCTACGCTGTAGATTGATGTATCTACTGGAACTCCTGCTGATTCTGTAGGAGCACCGGTGGAGGTAGCTTTCGGTGTACCCTTCCCAAATGGCAATTTAGGCAATCTAGGGGGTGTAGGAACGCCAATTCCTCCTCCCAAGCCAACCCCACCAGTGGAGTCAATCAGATCCAAAGTTCCAGCAAACCGGGGATGGTCCTTCCGCAATTCTTCTCTCTGGACTCTTCTCTCTTCAGATATGGGACCAGGCTTGATACCCGCCCAGTCAAGCACTTCGTCCCCAGCCTTGTTAATATCTCCTACAACGGTCCCTGGTTGTCTTGTATCTACAAGTTTGTAGATGTCTTTTACAGATTTGACCCCTGTGTCGGCCATCTCTCCTCCCAGGTCAAGCACCCAATCGAATGCTCTCCGCATCCCATCGCTTATCTCGCGCACGGGATCGACACCAGACAAACCGTTCGGATCAAATTTGCTCCACGGATTCTGCCTGACATACGCATAGAGGTTTGGGCCGTCGACAAACCCCGCCGGGTCGCGGCTCATCCACACATTGGTATCCAGCTCGCGCATGCGCCAGCCTTCATTGTTTAGCCCTGTCGGATCCTCCTCCTTCGTATTCGCCCGCTGACGGTCCAGGTTGCTGCCCGTCTCCACCGGACGCTTGCCATACGCGTCATAGCTCGCAGTCCAGGTGAAGGCGCCGGTGCTGTCGCTCTGCGCCACGACATCCCCGCGGCCGTTGCTCAGGTTAAACTTCGCACTGCCGCTGCGCAGGGAGTACAGCAACCCACCCACACCGCCGCCCATGTCGGGGCCGCGCTGGTACTCTACGGAGGGTTGAGAGTTGAGAGTATTGAGTTGAGAGTCAGTTACCTCAAATTCAGCGACGCTGAGGCCGCCGCTGAAGGTCATGGCGACGGGATTGGCGCTGCCTTCGGTGCGGGTGATGCGACGCACGCGGTAGTCGTAGGCGTAGCTGTGCACGCTGGTGTCCGGTAGGGTCACGCTGGAGAGCATGTTCTGCGGGGTCCACGTGTAGGTGGTGGTGGCCGTCGTGGGCTCCTCATCATGCGTGGTGATGGCCGTGCTGGCGCGGTTGCCCCGCGTGTCATAGGTCATCACGGCGCTGCGTTGCACGACCTCGGTCCCGTTCTCCTCGCTCCACGCGATCAACTGGTTGGCCGTGTTGTAGGTGTAGCTGGTGTCCTTCACCACCACGGTGTTTTCCTTCTCCACCTTGCTCGCCCGATTGCTGGCGTCGTCATAGGTGTAGAGCGTCTCCTTCGTGATCTCGCCTGACTGCGTGACAGTCTCGCCCAGGAGGCGGTACACATCATCATACGCCATGGTGGTGGTGCGCAGCGCGTTGTTACGCGTGGTATCTCCCAGCCAGCGCTCGGTCTGCTGGGTCACATTGCCCACCGCATCATGCTGCCACTGGAAGATGGCAATCAACGTCTGGTTGGGATTGAACAGGTGCCGTGCCGTCAGCTTGCCCACTGCATCATAGTGGTTGTCCTGCTGCTGCCCATTGCCCAGGCTCAACGCAATGGCGCGACCTGCGAGGTCATAATGCCACGTGGTGGTGCGCCCGCCTTCCACCAACGTGGCGATGCGGTTGAGCGCATCATAGGTGCGGGTCTCGCTGCGGCTGGGAAAAGTAAGCCTGCAACACTCCGTTCACCTCACATGGCCCAACCTTGACAGTCGCTCGGTCTTGGAACAAACAGCCAGCGACATAACCAAACAGGTCGCATTTCTAACGCGTTTCGTGAAGGTGGGCTTGAGCTGAAAGATGCTTGGATGGGTCACTGAGCGGTTGACGAGGACAGCACTGGATGTGGGAGGCCCGTGTGTTGAAGTGTTCTGATGATAAGAGAAAGCCGATCCCGCGAATGCCGGACCGTGAGTAGCGAGAAGCTTGTTTTGAGTTTTAACTTGCAATCAGGAAATGGCGACCTTGTGCGCGCCATTGGTTGCCTCATTTTCGGCATTCAGGGTCTCACCCACAAACGAGCGTTCATAGTCGAGAAGCTGTTCTGTGTTTCATTTTTTCAAATGGGTTGGCACGGCCAATGCCATTGGTTGGCTCGTGCGTACGTTCTTTTCATCACTTGTCATGCTTCGTACGTTCGTTCAACTCGGTCAAGGCACCTTGAAGACGCATTCTACGAACCTCGTCTGAGAAGCGTAAATCTAGCCAATATATATACCATGTCACAGTTTGATTATCGGCATTAGTTCGCATCCAGTTTACAAGCCGACGCAAGCCTACTCTCGTGACCGCTGCATTAATCCAGAAAAGCACAGTTGATGCATCAGCCAATTGAAGGCTTAGATCCAAAAGATGGTAAAAAAGCCTGCGCCTACGCAGCACCCGATTCGCCAGAATCAAACCGAGTTTAGAACGTTGGTATGACGGGAGACTCTTGTCATGTAAAAGAAACTCCCGGATCTCCTCAAATGCAATAACCTCCGGGAGGCATCTAAGTTCTCGGCACAGCATCCGTTCTCTTGCCGAGTCTCGACGGTGTCCAATTCTCTCAGAAATCAACATTCGCTCTGATGCTACACTCAGTCTTGCGCGTTTAACACATCTTTGTGAGGCGTGAACTTGTCCATAGGCAGCCCCGCTTGTTTGGCGTAATCTGCAGAAGGCATGTAGTGTCCCGAACCATTATCCCACTCTTTGAGAGCTCCCTTTTTGGTGAACGTTACTTGGCCGGCGTACGCTACATCGCGCCCCTGAGAGATTCCAGTATGCCCTGCGGTAGAACTCACGAGAATCCGACCATCAGGCATGGTAACAAAGTTCATCTGTCCCGTCGCCGTCCTCGTTTGCCCGTTTGCCATTTGCAGTTTGTATTTCCCATCAGCAAAAGTAAGTTTTGCACTCTGGGCCGGATCTTGCTGCTGACCTAAATTCTTAAAAAGTTTAGGTGACGTTCGCCAGCCCAGCTGCTTTATCGGAAGGCTCTGCGGCGTTGCAGTTCGTCCGGGAAGGCGTGATGTTAAGAAGCCACGATCTTGTGAAAGAGCTCCCGGAGCTGAAGCGGCCCATGCTTCAATCATCATCCTATACTTGGGTTCTGTTTGCATCCTGATGTAGTGATTCCCTTGCACCGGATTCCACTCCCTCACGTATGCATCCTCTGCTTTTGCTATATGTTCCGGAACGTCATGGTTAACGAATTGATTAAAGATCAGTTCTCTAGACTTTGAATCGAGTCGTCCACCAGGAGCTCCTGTGATTTTGATGTAACCATCTTTTTGGACATGGATTCGCGTGCCATCTTCTCCTTCTTCGTAGAGCCCTAGAGGATCAAACTTGCTCCACGGATTCTGCTTCACATAAGCATACAGGTTTGGGCCATCCACAAAGCCTGCGGGGTCTTTGCTCAGCCACACATCAGTCTCCAGGTCGCGGTAGCGGAACCCTTCGTTGAGCAAACCGGTGGGGTCTTCTTCCTTGGTGTTGGCGCGCTGGCGGTCGGCGTTGCTGCCGGTTTCCACGGGGCGCTTGCCGTAGGCTTCGTAGCTGGCGGTCCAGGTAAGGTCTCCGGTGGCATCGCTCTGGGCCACCACGTCGCCTCGGCCGTTGCTCAGGTTGAACTTCGCGGTGCCGCTGCGCAGGGAGTAGAGCAACCCACCCACCCCGCCGCCCATGTCGGGGCCGCGCTGGTATTCTACTGAGGGTTGAGAGTCGAGAGTATTGAGTTGAGAGTCGAGCACCTCGAACTCGGCGACGCTGAGGCCGCCGCTGAAGGTCATGGCCACGGGATTGGCGTTGCCTTCGGTGCGGGTGATGCGGCGCACGCGATAGTCGTAGGCGTAGCTGTGCACGCTGCTGTCCGGCAGCGTCACACTGGCCAGCATGTTCTGCGGGGTCCAGGTGTAGGTGGTGGTCTCCGTGCCGGGGACCTCTCCATGGGTGGTGATGACGGTGCTGGCACGGTTGCCTCTCGTGTCATAGGTCATCGCCGCGCTGCGTTGCACGACCTCGGTTCCGTTCTCCTCGCTCCACGCGATCAACTGGTTGGCCGTGTTGTAGGTGTAGCTGGTGTCCTTCACCACCACGGTGTTTTCCTTCTCCACCTTGCTTGCCCGATTGCTGGCGTCGTCATAGGTGTAGAGGGTCTCCCTGGTGATCTCACCGGACTGCGTGACGGTCTCGCCCGTGAGGCGGTACACATCATCGTACGCCATGGTGGTGGTGCGCAGGGCGTTGTTGCGCGTGGCATCTCCCAGCCAGCGCTCCGTCTGCTGGGTCACATTCCCCACCGCGTCATGCTGCCACTGGAACGTGGCGATCAACGTCTGGTTGGGATTGAACAGGTGCCGCGCCGTCAGCTTGCCCACCGCATCATAGTGGTTGTCCTGCTGCTGCCCATTGCCCAGGGTCAGCGCGATGGCACGACCGGCGAGGTCATAATGCCACGTCGTGGTGCGTCCACCCTCCACCAGCGTGGCGATGCGGTTGAGCGCATCGTAGGTGCGCGTCTCACTGCGGCCCGTGCTGTAGGTGGTGCCAGTGCGGTTCCCCGCGGCATCATAGGTGTAGGTGTGGGTCTTGCCCCGCGAGGTCTCGCTGAGCACCTTGCCCGCGAGGTCATAGGTGTAGCTCACATTGGCCGCGGCATGTCCTGACTCCGTGACGCTGAGCAACTGCCCGGCGTCATCATACGCATACGTGCGATCCGGCCCCGTGACGAAGTCCACCGTCAACAGGCGGTCGCGCTCGTCATACGTGTAGCTGGTGGTGCCGGCGGCATCCGTACGCGTCAGTTTCTGCAACGCGTTGTACGTGTAGGTGGTCTCGTCTCCATTGGCATAGTGCTCCTCCGTCACCCGGTTCTGCAGGTCATAGTCGAACGTGGTCACGTTGCCCTTGCCGTCCTTGACCATGGTGCGGTTGCCGGACAGGTCGTAGTCAAACTCCGTGAGGACGCCTTCGGCATCTGTGGTCAGGGAGAGTCGGCCAAGGCTGTCGTACTCATTGGTGGTCACCTTGCCATTGGCATCGGTGACGGTGAGCACATTCCCGCTCGCATCGTACGTGGTGAGCGTTTCCTGGTTGAGCGCGTTCTTCACCTTCACCACGCGGCTGGCCTGGTCATAGGTGTTGATGGTCACATGCCCCAGGGGATCCGTGACCGAGAGCGGCTTGCCGGCGGCATCGTACGTGGTGGACGTGATGGGCCGTTCACTCTGTCCGGTCTCACCATTCACCACCAACGGCGCCTTCACCTCGATGGGCCGGTTGCGTGAGTCGTAGCTGCTCTCCGTGATATGGCCACGGGCGTCCGTGACCTTGATGGCGTTCCCTGCGGCATCGTATTCCGAGTGCACCGTCTGCCCGAGAGGGTTGGTCACGGAGATGGCACGGCCTGCGGAGTCATACTCCGTCTCAGTGATGCGCCCCAGTCCGTCCTTCACCCACCAGGGTTTGCCAAGCTGCGTGTATTTCGTTTCCACCTCCGTGCCATCCGGAAGATCCACCCGGATGGCCTGACCAAGGGCGTCATACGTGGTCATGGTACTGCGCCCGAGGGCGTCTGTCACCTCGACGGGACGGCCCACCGCGTCGTACTCCGTGGTGGTGGTGCCACCATCGCTCACGGTCGTGCTCACGGCACGGTACAGGTCGTCATACTGCACCGTGGTCACCACGCCGCGCGGGCCGGTGCTCTTGGTGGGCTTGAACCCGCTGACGTCAAACACCGAGCTGCCGCTGTTGCTCGCGTACTCAAACGTGGTGTGCAGCGGCCCGGTCTGCGTGGACGTGCGCCGGCCCAGCGAGTCATATCCGTGCGTGGTATTGGGCCTGTCATTCACCCACGGCACGAGCAGCAGAACCCAGATCAGAAGCACGGACACACAAAGGAGCAGGAGCTTTCCTTGCATGGGAAAACTTGCACAGCAACACTTCGTTCGCCCCACTCGGTCCAACCTTGACCATCACGGGGCCTTGGAACAACCTGCGGGCCACATCGCACAGGAAGGTCGCATCCCTCACTGAATTCGTTCCGACATGCCGCATCAGCACCCATCACGCGCTCAGCGGCACACTAGGAGGTTAACCAGGACCATTGCATTCGAGGCGGGCGTTGCATTGCGATGTTCAGTTAGACGTAGGCAAACTTTGCTCTTCTCAAAACGGTAAGGGTTGGGATGCAGGAACTGTCAGCACGGTGATGTAGAAAGCGCAGGCAGTTCAGCATTCAGGGTCTCACCAACACACGAGCGTTCATAGCCGAGAAGCTCTTCTGTGTCTCATCACTTTGCAAATGGGTTGGCACAGCCAATGCCATTGGTTGGCTTGTGCGTTCATTCGCGTTCATAGCCGAGAAGCCGTTCCTGAGCTTCATCTTTGCAAAATTGGTTGGCATGTGGGTTCATTCTGTTGGAAATGGTGACCCTGTGCGCGCCACTGGCATGCTACATTTTTATGATATCAGATACCTCCCTGGTAAGCTTATTGTTATTTCTTATCCACTCTACAAGTGTGGATAAAATAACTTCTATTCTCTGCACGTTGAGCGGTCCGGCTTGAATGCTAATAAAAAAGTCCCCCCTAAGTTCACCCGTTCTTGGACTATACCGTGAGCTAGCTTGCCGGTCTGGATCGCGAAGGATCGAAACTAGAAACGCATTGTCTTCATAGGCCCAATATAAATCAACTATACCAATACGCATGGTCTCTTCCAAGGTAGCAGAGTCAGATTCAGGGGAATGAATTGTGACGTAGTGGAACTTGTCGCTTGATTCAAGCGAGCCGTAATGTTTGAGCAGGTCTAAAGATTTTTGAGTTGGGTACATGTTACTCATTGTCGATGACGCTTTCATTCGATTTTCGAACACGGCCTTTATCTATCACATCTTCAGGCTTAATATCCTCTTGGATTTTAATGTCTGCTTTTCCACCTTTTGTCACGGTGTTTAAGCGGGCTTTTCCAGTGATATTTATATCGATGTAGAAATCAGCATTTGCGGCACCTGTCATTTTTCTGATAGCATCGGGATCTACGGGTTCAATCGTTGTGGTTGTCGTAGAAATGCCCGCTCCTTTATTTGGGTCGAATGGAATACCATTCTTAACGGCGTCTTTGGCGTCCCTCTTACTAAGGAACCTTCTAACAATCTCTTTATAATCCACCAATGTGTTTTTTGTACTCTCTGTGGGCTGCTGAGACTCCTCTGTCTGCTGGAAAAGGGTATTGGCCGGTATCAACGGAGTCGGTATTTCCTTAGGTACGGCGACCGGTGCAACAGCCACTCCACCGGTGCCTACGGGTACAGGCGGTGGTCCCGATCTGCCAGACATCCCAGCCACCCCAGCACGCCCCATGGAAGCAGCTGCATCGAGTACAGCGACGTTTCCACCTACAGAGCGCCCCTTCCTACCTTCTTCAGTATTGGAGCCCCAATCAGTTCCCAAGAAGCCCCCGGCCGCTCCTTTAAGAAACTCACCTGGTGAACGTTTCAAGGCATCAAGTCGCTTCCCCCCTTCTTTGAAGTCCGTGAGATTGACATCGCAAAAGTCAGCATCGGACGGGCGCGCAGCGTAGAGACCTATTCCATATGGCTGGTGCGCCCCAAATTCGATGGTTATTCCGAAACCTGTCATACGCCACCTCAGCCCATCGGGATCAAACTTGGTCCAAGGATTCTGGACGCAATAGGCATACAAGTTGGGGCCATCCACAAACCCCGCCGGGTCGCGGCTCAGCCAGACGCCGGTTTCCAGGTCGCGGTAGCGGAAGCCTTCGTTCACCAAGCCGGTCGGATCCTCCTCCTTGGTATTAGCGCGCTGGCGGTCGAGGTTGCTGCCAGTTTCCACGGGGCGCTTGCCATAGGCTTCGTAGCTGGCGGTCCAGGTAAGTGAGCCAGAGCTGTCGCTCTGGGCCACCACGTCGCCTCGGCCGTTGCTCAGGTTGAACTTCGCGGTGCCGCTGCGCAGGGAGTAGAGCAACCCACCCACACCGCCGCCCATGTCGGGACCGCGCTGGTACTCGACGGTGGGTTGAGTGTTGAGAGTGCCAGTTCCCGGGTCGAGCACTTCGAACTCAGCGACGCTCAAGCCGCCGCTGAAGGTCATGGCCACGGGAGTGGTGCTGCCTTCGGTGCGGGTGATGCGACGCACGCGGTAGTCGTAAGCGTAGCTGTGCACGCTGCTGTCCGGCAGGGTCACGCTGGCCAGCATGTTCT
>NZ_QNRR01000028.1 GCF_003315205.1 Roseimicrobium gellanilyticum
CCACCAAAAACAGAGGTTAAACAATGCACTGCATGGTTGCACATAGCAGTGGACAAAAAGTTAAGTAATAAAGTCAGTGTCTCTTTTTAAAATGAGAGATGCTCCAATTTTTGGAGAGTTTGATTCTGGCTCAGAACGAACGCTGGCGGCGTGGATAAGACATGCAAGTCGAACGGGATATTTTGGTAGCAATATCGGAATATTCAGTGGCGAACGGGTGCGTAACACGTGGGTAACATGCCGGGAAGAGGAGAATAGCCCAGGGAAACTTGGATTAATGCTCCATGTGGTCGCAAGACTAAAGACGGGGTAACCTGTCGCTTCCTGATTGGCCCGCGGCCTATCAGCTAGTTGGTGAGGTAACGGCTCACCAAGGCTACGACGGGTAGCTGGTCTGAGAGGATGACCAGCCACACTGGAACTGAGACACGGTCCAGACACCTACGGGTGGCAGCAGTCGAGAATCTTTCACAATGGGGGCAACCCTGATGGAGCGACGCCGCGTGGAGGATAAGGTCTTCGGATTGTAAACTCCTGTCATGCGAGAGTAAGGCCCATGCGTTAACTGCGTGTGGGATTGACAGTACCGCAAGAGGAAGAGACGGCTAACTCTGTGCCAGCAGCCGCGGTAATACAGAGGTCTCAAGCGTTGTTCGGAATTACTGGGCGTAAAGGGTGCGTAGGCTGCGCAGAAAGTCAGATGTGAAATCCGGGAGCTCAACTTCCGAATTGCATCCGATACTCCTGTGCTAGAGGACTGGAGAGGAGCTTGGAATTCTCGGTGTAGCAGTGAAATGCGTAGAGATCGAGAGGAACACTAGTGGCGAAGGCTGGGCTCTGGACAGTATCTGACGCTGAGGCACGAAGGTCAGGGGAGCAAACGGGATTAGATACCCCGGTAGTCCTGACAGTAAACGGTGCACGCTTGGTGTGGGAAGTGACCCTTTCCGTGCCGAAGCTAACGCGATAAGCGTGCCGCCTGGGAAGTACGATCGCAAGATTAAAACTCAAAGAAATTGACGGGGACCCGCACAAGCGGTGGAGTATGTGGCTTAATTCGATGCAACGCGAAGAACCTTACCTGGCCTTGACATGCATTGTGTCGTTGGTGAAAGCCAGCTAGTGTAGCAATACACGCTTTGCACAGGTGCTGCATGGCTGTCGTCAGCTCGTGTCGTGAGATGTTGGGTTAAGTCCCGCAACGAGCGCAACCCCTGTAGTCCGTTGCCACCGGTTTTACCGAGCACTTGGACTAGACTGCCCAGATCAACTGGGAGGAAGGTGGGGATGACGTCAAGTCCGTATGGCCCTTACGGCCAGGGCTGCACACGTACTACAATGCCCAGCACAAAGTGAACCGAGACCGCGAGGTGGAGGAAATCGAGAAAGCTGGGCTCAGTTCAGATTGCAGGCTGCAACTCGCCTGCATGAAGTTGGAATCGCTAGTAATGGCGCATCAGCTACGGCGCCGTGAATACGTTCCCGGGTCTTGTACACACCGCCCGTCACATCATGGAAGCTGGCTTCGCCCAAAGATCGTGCGCCAACCGCAAGGAGGCATCGGTTTAAGGCAAGGCTGGTAACTGGGATGAAGTCGTAACAAGGTAGCCGTAGGGGAACCTGCGGCTGGATCACCTCCTTTCTATAGGAACCTCATGAGTAATCATGAAGTCCATTGGGTGTGATAATCTGCAGTGCATTGTTTAGCCTCTGTTGGAATAAAGTAGTTCTGTGTGAACATCAGCCTCACGAAACGGGGGTATAGCTCAGTTGGTAGAGCGCCAGCTTTGCAAGCTGGATGTCAGGGGTTCGAATCCCCTTGCCTCCAGTCGTTAGTCAGCGAAAGCGGGCTAAGCGAAGCGAGAGCGACCTGCGGGCCTGTAGCTCAGTTGGTTAGAGCACCGCCTTGATAAGGCGGGGGTCATAGGTTCGAGTCCTATCAGGCCCACCACTCTCACCGCTGGAATGAAGATCTGGAGAGTTCTTTGAAAACTGCACACAAACTGAAAAATGTTCAGTGATGTCCTGGTGTAAGAGCCAGAGACAAGATGCAAACAAATTCAATGACTGATTAAAAATAACTAAGGCACATAGTGGATGTCTTGGCATCAACAGGCGATGAAGGACGCGCAAGGCTGCGATAAGCCCCGGATAGCTGCCGTGAAGCTCACCCGGGGATCTCCGAATGGGATAACCCACAGTAGTCATCTACTGTATCTCATATGCTCCGCATATGAGAAGCGATACCTGGGGAAGTGAAACATCTCAGTACCCAGAGGAAAAGAAAACGAAAGTGATTCCGTCAGTAGTGGCGAACGAAAGCGGAACAGCCCAAACCGGGGGCTTTGCTCCCGGGGTTGTAGGACTCCGATATTCTGACAATAGGTTAGGTGAAGCTTCAGGAAAGCTGCTCCATAGAGGGTGACAGGCCCGTAACCGAAAACCGACGATAGGATAGGAACTCCTGAGTAATGCGATACACGTGAAACTTCGCATGAATCTGCACCGACCACGGTGTAAGGCTAAATACTCGTTGATGACCGATAGTGAACAAGTACCGCGAGGGAAAGATGAAAAGAACCGCTGTGAGCGGAGTGAAATAGTCCCTGAAACCATGTGCCAACAAGGTGTCAGAGCCGGCTTGTCCGGTGATGGCGTGCCTTTTGCTTAATGAGTCTGCGAGTTGGTTGTTGTTGCGAGTGTAAGCCTTTCAGGGGCATACGCGCAGCGAAAGCGAGTCTTAACCGGCGCCCAAGCAGCAGCAGCCAAACCCGAAGCGGTGGTGATCTACCCTTGACCAGGCAGAAGCGTTGGTAAAACAACGTGAAAGGCCGAACCGGTGAATCTTGAGAAATTCTCGGATGAGTTGAGGGTAGGAGTGAAAGGCTAATCAAACCCCGTAATAGCTGGTTCTCCTCGAAATGTATTTAGGTGCAGCGTCACGTGCTGAGCAGAGGGGGTAGAGCACTGAATGAGCTAGGGGGATATTTTTCCTACCAACCTCAATCAAACTCCGAATACCTCTGTATGAAGCGTGGCAGTAAGACAGTGGGGGATAAGCTTCATTGTCGAAAGGGAAACAACCCAGCCCAGCAGCTAAGGTGCCCAAACAACGCTCAGTGGAAAGGAAGTAAAATCTCAATGACAGTGAGGATGTTGGCTTAGAAGCAGCCATCATTTAAACAGTGCGTAATAGCTGGCTCATCGAGAGATTTTGCGCCGAAAATGATTGGCGATAAGCGTTGTACCGAAGCTCTGGAAGCGAAAGCTTGGTAGAGGAGCATTCTGGCGGCTGCGAAGTCTGAAGGTAACTGACGATGGAGCTTCCAGAAGAGAGGATGCAGACATAAGTAACGATAAGGCCAGTTAAATACTGGCCCGCCATAAACCCAAGGTTTCCTGGGCAACGATGTTCGTCCCAGGGTTAGTCGGGTCCTAAGCTACGGCGTGATGTCTACGCGATGGATAACAGGTTAATATTCCTGTACTGGTGTGGTTAAGTACTGTTGTTGCGGGAGGTGGTCTTAGCAGACCTTATTGACTTGGCAGGGAGGGCTTCGGCCTGACCGCGCTAGGGACACCACCCGCCAAGAAAAGCGACAGATCGTTCCCACATTACCCGTACCGCAAACCGACACAGGTGGGTGAGCGAAACACGCTCAGGCGCAAGAGTGAACCCTCGTTAAGGAACTCTGCAATCTAGTCCCGTAACTTAGGGAGAAGGGATGCCCCGCAAGGGGTCGCAGTAAATTGGGTCAACCGACTGTTTATCAAAAACACAGCATTGTGCTAAGACGAAAGTCTACGTATACGATGTGACACGTGACCAATGCGGAAAGATTAAGGCAAGGGGTTAGCCGCAAGGCGAAGCTCTGAACCTAAGTCCCCGTGAATGTCGGCCGTAACTATAACGGTCCTAAGGTAGCGAAATTCCTTGTCGGGTAAGTTCCGACCTGCACGAATCGTGTAACGAGTTGACCGCTGTCTCAACGAGGCGCTCAGTGAATTTGTAGTGGCGGTGAAGATGCCGCCTACCCGCAGAAGGACGGAAAGACCCTATGCACCTTAACTGTAGGCTGTCACTGACTCGCCGATTTCAATGCTCAGCATAAGTGGGAGGCTTTGAAGCCTGACTTTCGGGTCAGGTGGAGCCAAAAGTGAGATACCACCCTTTGGTGTTGGCGATTCTAACTGTATTTATAGGACAATGGCAGCTGGTCAGTTTTACTGGGGCGGTATCCTCCCAAAGAGTAACGGAGGAGCGCGAAGGTGTGCTCAGCGCGGTTGGCAATCGCGTGTCGAGAGCATAGTCATAAGCACGCCTAACTGTGAGACCAACAAGTCGAACAGATACGAAAGTAGGCCTAAGTGATCCGGCGGCTTAAAGTGGAATTGCCGTCGCTTAACGGACAAAAGGTACGCTAGGGATAACAGGCTGATTTGACCCAAGAGTTCATATCGACGGTCAAGTTTGGCACCTCGATGTCGGCTCGTCGCATCCTGGGGCTGGAGAAGGTCCCAAGGGTCCGGCTGTTCGCCGGTTAAAGCGGCACGCGAGCTGGGTTCAGAACGTCGCGAGACAGTTCGGTCCTCTATCCTCTGTGGGCGCATGATAATTGAGGGGTTTTCTTCCTAGTACGAGAGGACCGGAAGTGACGCACCTATGGTGCATCAGTTGACACGTCAGTGGCACGGCTGAGTAGCCAAGTGCGGAAGAGATAAGCGCTGAAAGCATCTAAGCGCCAAGCTCATCCCAAGATTAGTTATCACAGGACCGTGGAAGACTACCACGCGATAGGGTGAACGTACAAGCCAGGGTAACCTGCTCAGCGTATCACTACTAATAGTCCATACATTTTTAATCATCCTTGCATCCCTGTTTCATCCCATATCACAACATTATCGTTTCAGACCTTGTGTGCAGTTTTCAACCAACCCTCCGGTCTCCCCGAAGTAGTTGATAGTTGAGGGTCGATAGTTGATAGCAGCTTCCAGTTGCCAGCAATTACCGGCCTTGTTAAACCCAAAGTCCATCATCAGGACTCTGGCCAGCCCACCGCTCCCAAGAGCAGTGCCCCTGGATAGATTTCTGGTGATATCCCGCAGTGGACCCACCCGTTCCCATCCCGAACACGGAAGTGAAACGCTGCAAAGCCGATGATAGCCTGACGAAAGGTCACGCAAAAGTAGGCAGTCGCCAGTTTATTTCATTCAAGGCCGTTCCAGAAATGGAACGGCCTTG
>NZ_QNRR01000029.1 GCF_003315205.1 Roseimicrobium gellanilyticum
GAACCTCCGCCAGTGCCCTCACGCAGCGTCCGTCTCACCAATCTGCCCTGGGCATCATAGTGGCTGGTGGCCCACTGCCCATTGCCACTCAACTGACCCACGGCGCGTCCCGCCAGGTCGTAGTGGTAACTCGTGGTCCGCCCACCTTCGGTGATGCTCACAGGTCGATTGAGTGCATCAAAGGTGCGAGTCTCAATCCTGCCCGTGCCATACGCCGTGGCGATGCGATTGCCGGCGAGATCGTAGGTGTATGCATGGGTGAACTCACGCGACACCTCGGTGCTCACGCGACCAAGGTCGTCATAGGTGCGCGTGCCGTCCTCCTGCGTGAGAGATATCCAGCTTGGAGAAAGAGAGTGACAAGACTCCGTTCACCTCACATGGCCCAATCTTGACTATCGCGGGGCGTTGGAACAACCTGCGGGCCACATCGCACAGGAAGGCCGCATCCCTCAGAATTCGTTCCGACATGCCGCAGAAGCACCCATCACGCGCCAGCGAGCACTTTAGGAAGTTAACCAGGACCATTGCATTCGCGGCGGGCTTTGCATTGGGATGTTCAGTTTGAAGTAGGTAAACTTTGGCTCAGATAAAACAGAACAGTGAGGGTTGGGATGCGGGGACTGCCGACAGTGATGTAGAAAGCGCAGGCGGTTTAACATTCAGGGTCTTACCAACACACGAGCGTTCATAGCCGAGAAGCTATCTGTGCTTCATCTTTTCCAAATGGGTTGGCACAGCCAATGCCATTGGTTGGCCTGTGCGTTCATTAGAGTGACTGCACTTCTAACAATAGTTGGCACGAGCCTGCTGTGGGTCGTCACTTTTCAAAGATTGAAAATACTGCCGGATTTGGTGAAAAGCCCACAGCTTCATCTGCCGTTACTAACAAGAAAAATTCCTGTTCCTCAAGAATGGTGTGATCTACGAAGACGCGATATGCCTCAGGTTCCCTGCTTAGAATCGTTTGGAGCACCCCTAAAAACTTTGGACTCCAAAGCTTCTTTGAGGAGAGTTGGATACCCAATGAGCGGGCAAGTGGACCATCATCGTTCATTGTGAAATCTGCTTCACCATACTGATCGTGGATACCTATGGTCAGGAGCGCTGCCTGCACTCGGGCGTGGACAGCCCAATATTCCTTAGCGAATCGCTCCCGTGTCAGAGTCTCGCCAAGCAACGGCGGGTTGAATGCCGCCTCCATCATGCCCCGGAGTTCGGCCTCGGAAATCGGTCGAATGATGCCTCTCATGATTTTAGATCTACCACATGTTACTTGCTTATCCAATTGAGGAATGAATCAGAACGAGCCTCATCCACTTTCTTTTGCTCCTCGGGTGTATTTCCCTCAAGGGAACCCCACCTGTAGCGCTGCGTGCGTAGCGCCTCTTTTCGCGGAACACCAGCGTCAATATCCCGATCGTATTCTTCAATCGAGTCTTTTGCTTGCGCGGCACTCCCAGCCAGCCCGATAACTCCCAACATTCTGCCTCCCAGTCTCCCAATACGGGCTAACACACCAACCTTAGCAGCTCCGCGCTCGGCAGCCAAAAAACCTTTTGACCACCTCGAAATCTCGATGGGTGTTTTCCTTCCCTCCACATATTGTTAAAGGTTCGAATGTAATCGTCAGGCGCATTATCCACCTCTTGAATCAATGCCTTTGCGAACTCAACTGCATCTTTCCCAGTTCCAGTGGGCTTAAGCCCCAATTTCTCAGCCTTGTCCAAAAAGGCTTCCTTTAGTGCTCTATAGCGTCGACTGTATTCGCCGGCTCCAACACCGTTGTGGTCTTTACATTCAATCAGGGCATCTTTGGCGATATCAAGATCCTTTCCGTCGATTCTAATACTATCACCATTCAGGAGACGCTTAACATCCTTGCTAAGTCGCTGGTCATCGCGCGTGTCTGCAAACGGGGCTTTATGATGGCCAACGCCCGACTTTCGCGTGATATCGTCCTCAGCTAATCCCTTTGGATCAAACTTGCTCCACGGATTCTGCCTGACATACGCATAAAGGTTTGGGCCATCCACAAACCCCGCTGGATCTTTGCTCATCCAAACTCCCGTCTCTAATTCACGGTAGCGGAACCCTTCGTTGAGCAGGCCAGTGGGGTCTTCTTCCTTGGTGTTGGCTCGCTGGCGGTCGGCATTGCTGCCGGTTTCCACCGGGCGCTTGCCGTAGGCTTCGTAGCTGGCCGTCCAGGTAAGGTCGCCGGTGCTGTCGCTCTGGGCCACCACGTCGCCGCGGCCGTTGCTCAGGTTGAACTTCGGCGTGCCGCTGCGCAGGGAGTAGAGCAGCCCGCCCACCCCGCCGCCCATGTCCGGGCCACGCTGGTACTCGACGGTGGGTTGAGTGTTGAGAGTACCAGTTCCCGGGTCGGTCACCTCAAACTCCGCCACGCTCAAGCCGCCGCTGAAGGTCATGGCCACGGGATTACTGCCAGGCTCGCTGCGCGTGATGCGGCGCGTGCGGTAGTCATAGGCATAGCTGTGCACGCTGCT
>NZ_QNRR01000030.1 GCF_003315205.1 Roseimicrobium gellanilyticum
TGGAGTGTGACGTGCTTCAAAAGCAAGGCAGGCGAAGTTACGCTTGTCATCGCTATGAGAAGCCAAGCTCAACGAAGGAAGGCAGTGTCAGGCCGAGGCCGTGCTGCCAGAGACCCCAAGGCGTCTGTGAAGACGCTGGTACTTGAGGAAGCCACGCCGGTGTATCTGGCGCTGGATGTGCATGCGCGTCATTGTGTGCTGGGAGCCATGGCCGAGGACGGGCGTTGGCTGGGAGAAGGCAGTTGTCCCACGCAGGCGGAGGCCTTGTTGCAACTGGTGCAGGGCGTGCGCGCTCCGCAGAAGCGGCTGACCTTTGAGGAAGGCAGCATGTCACTGTGGTTATGCGATGTCCTGCGCCCGGTGGTCGACGAACTGCTGGTGTGTGATCCGCGGGAGAACGCGCTGATTGGACGCAGTGCCAAGAAGCGTGATGAGTGGGATGTGCGCTCCCTGTGCCGTCTGTACCGCTTGGGTGAACTCAAGGCGGTGTGGCACAGTCCGGAGGTCCACCGCCGCGAACTGCAACTGGCCGCGGAGCACTACGTGGAGTTGCGTGGCAAGGTGGTGCGTTGCAAAAACACCCTCAAAGCCTGGTATCGGCGCAGCGGGGTGATGGTCAGCGACACCAGCACCGTCTACAGCCAGCGGGGACGCCAGCGCTGGTTGCCGCAACTGCCTGAAGGCATCCGCCGTCTGAGCGCGCTGGGTCGCTACGCGGTGCTCGACAGTCTGGTGGCCGCCCAGCAACAAGCCTGGCAGCAGCTCAAGAGCCTGGGAGCCCAGTGTCCGGAGATCGCACGTTTTACCAGCATGCCTGGCGTGGGGCCCATCTGCGCGCATCTGTTCAGCGCCTTTGCCGGGTCGCCCAAACGCTTTGCCACCAAGCAGCAGTTGTGGCGCTACAGCAAGCTGGGGATCACGGATCGCAGCAGCGACGGCAAGCCCCTGGGCTACCAGCGGCTGGATCGCTGTGGCAACAGCCAGCTCAAGGACCTGAGCTATCAAATCTGGAAAGGGGCCATCACGCACGGCGACAATGAGGTCAAAGACTTCTACCAGCAGAGCGTGGAGCGCACCGGCGACAAGCGGCATGCGCGGCTCAACACGCAACGCAAGGTGCTGGCCACCCTCTGGAGCCTGTGGCGCCGTGAGGAGCCTTACAGCGCCGAGAAGTTCGTCTCCCAGGCAACCCCGACCAAAGACTCACTCACCACCCCTCCTGCAGGCGCGTAGAGAACGCGTCCTGCCAACCCACCGACACCAAGCATGACTGGCGCTGCGCGTTTGGAGCCCCCTCGCCGAGCCAGGTACCCAGAGTCCCATGCCAAGTCTTTCTGCCCGGAGAAGTGCGCCTGAGGCCCCATTGCCACCTTGTCAGTGCCCCCCGCTCATCTCAGAGCAGGTGCACCAGACACGCGAGTGCGACTGGTCCATGCGCCTCTCCGAGGCAGACATTGAATCACCGAGTCTGCCCTGGAGAACTCCCCAAGCCCGCATAGCCCCGTGGCGAAGCCCGGAGGCTCCAAGACGCGCATGGAGAAACCAGAAGCGATGACGGCGATGGGCAGAAAGAACGCATGAACCAGCTCTGAGATCCTAGCACGAGTCCAAAGCAACGAGAAGGCCCAAACAGACAGCTTCCAGCCAATCGCAGCCGTGGGAGGTGCCGCATACCTGCTCAATGGGAAAGAGGGGACACCAAGCCCTTTGTTCCCTTCGGGTTCGGGCAAGGAGAGATCTTTTTACCTTTGACTTTTGAGACGCGGTGGCAAGC
>NZ_QNRR01000031.1 GCF_003315205.1 Roseimicrobium gellanilyticum
AGCCCAATGCCATGAAGGAAAATGCGGGGTATTTTACCATGGTATGAGCTTAAACTCGAAGTGACCATTGCGGGAGGAGCGCTCATGGATACGTGGCCAGGAGTCCTGAGGTTTGCGCACGCCACGCTGACAAGTCCGGGCCCTTCTCGGTCTGATGATGGACTCTCTGGCCATGTGCTCCAGGAACTTGGTGATGATGCCCTGGCGTTGCCTGGCAGTGATGAGTGAACCCGCGATGCTGAGCACTGGCAGCAAGGCCTCCAGGGCGCTGCCTATCTTGTCCACGCTGATGCGCACGGGCTCCAGGGACACACTTTGAGCAGTCTTCACACGATGGGCTGCCAGCAGGCTGGCCGCGAGGATGTTGGCTCCGAACTCCGTCTCCGCTCCTTCCAGTGTGGTGGCACGCATCAGATGCTGCCTGCCGGTATGGCGTTTGAGTTCGCCGAAGAACAGCTCCTGCTCCCATCGCTTCGCATACAAGGCCAGCAGTTCCACGGCAGGATGCTTTTGCTCATCCAGCAACGTCGTCCACAAGCGCACCTCGGTGCGCTCGGGTGGTGCCATCTCGCCCTCCTGGTCTTTTTGGGAGGGCTGGCGCCACACTTCGCCACGAATCTCACGCAGTTGCAGTGTTCCTGCTGGCCGTGTCGTGCCTGGCTGGCATACGCGTGTCTCCACCAAGGCACTGCCATCGCTGAGTTTATCAAGCACCCTGGTCTTGCACGAACTTTTAACGCGCACCAGCAACTGGCATCGTGCTCCGGCTGCATGGCGCACATCGGCGATGAAGCGCGCGCTGCCATAGTAGCGGTCTGCCAGCAGCAAGGTGTCTTCCTTCTTGGGAATGGAACCCAACAGCTCGCGTGCCAGCGTGAGCTCTCCCGCCATGCCCTGGGCACAAGGCAGCCCGCGTGCTGCTGCCAGAGGCTGGTGCGTGCCCAGTTCCACCAGCACCGCGCCACTGAACTTGTAGAAGGCGGCTTCCCTGCTGGCGTTGCGATGGCGTGCGCCTGCACGGCTCCCGATGGCCCGGGTGTTGCGCAGGCTCCATTGTGAACCATCCACTCCCAGGAGCCGATGTCCGTGATAAAAACTCAAGGGGTGGCACTCGTGTTGAGCACGCGGACGCAGCACCTCTGCAAAGAGCTCTTCAAACCACTCCCAAGACAACCCTGCTCTACGCTGGATGGCGGCTTCATCGCTGATGGAAACGTTGCTCATGGTTCGGACATGATGCCCCAAAGTGCCACCAGAACTCAGCGCCTGCATCACCATGCCCCAAACAAACTGGGCAAAGGACACTTTGCTTTTGCCTTGAAGGCCCCGCCCACAACGCTCACGCACCCGGCGCAAACGCTGCGCGCTCAACTCAGAAAAAAACAGACAACCACTTCCGCGACTCCATTTATCTAACTAGACTTAA
>NZ_QNRR01000032.1 GCF_003315205.1 Roseimicrobium gellanilyticum
CTTCACGGCAGCAAGCTGCCTGCGGAAAGCTGGAGCAAGCTCCAGCACTTGTATGTTCCATTTGTCTGTTGGTCTGCCGGTGATGAACTGGTAGATGAAGCAGTCACCCAGGGGCCGATGGCCATCGGCCCCTGGGTGGCGCGAGTGAGCACTACCAGCACTAGCACCGCTTTACGCGAGTGCGTTTTGGAGCCAGTGCCCTCGCGCCGTCATTCCTAACTCGAACCGTTGATTGAGCGGACTGGGCTTTCTTTAACCGGAACCCAAGCCAGCTCGCATATTGCAAGTATGAGTAAGAATCACCTCACTATCATCTACCTGGGTGTCGATGTTGCCAAGTTGACTTTGCAGCTCGATCCCACTCATCTGGGTGGTCTCTCCCAGGTGAACAACACTCCTGCAGGTCTCAAAACCCTGCTCAAAGCCCTTGGCAAACTCCAGCGCAAGACCGGTTCCACCGTGCATGTGCTGTGTGAAGCCACTGGCTGCTATCACCGCTTGTTGGTGGACACCATGCACAAGGAAGGCGTTCGTGTAAGTGCGCTGCACGCCCACCGGGTGCGCTCCTTTGCCCACACATTGGGCAAACATGCCAAGACCGATGCCATTGATGCACGGGTACTCACCCACTTTGGCCAGAGGATGGAACCCGAACCCACCGCCCCTCTGAACCCAGCGCATCGCCAGCTCCAAGCCCTCACCACCCGCCGTACCCAGCTCCTCGACATGCAGGTCATGGAAAAGAACCGCATGGAGAGCCACACCCTTCCCGAACTCATCAAACAGGCCCAACACACTCTCAGATACCTCCAAGGACAGATCGACAAGCTCAACAAGATGATCCAAGACTTCCTGGCCCAGACTCAAGAGCTCCAGCAACAAACCGAACGCCTCTGCCAGATGCAGGGCGTGGGTCTGGTTACCGCCACGGGTTTGCTGGCTGCCTTGCCCGAGTTGGGCACCTTGGGAAGGCGCCAGATCGTGTCACTGGCAGGTCTGGCACCACGAGTGCGAGAGAGCGGCAACTACAAGGGTCAGCGCACCATCGGTGGAGGCCGTGCCTCCGCGCGACGCTGCCTCTACATGGCAGCGCTGGCCGCCAGTCTCAGCAACCCCATCCTCAAGGGACTCTATCAACGCCTCAGAGCCAAAGGCAAACCCGCCAAGGTCGCCCTCACCGCAGTCATGCGACAACTCCTCACGGTGCTCAACGCCCTCTTGAAAAATCCTGACTTCCGCCTTGCGTGAAACACCGTTGCTCCAAAT